>CALBKL010000418.1 GCA_937895985.1 uncultured Solobacterium sp. | reverse complement strand
CGTGGGCTCGGAGATGTGTATAAGAGACAGACCAGATAGATTACGACCATTCTGCTCAATTATCGCATCTAATCCATTCTTACTTCTTACTACATCTGCAGCCTGTGCGATTTCTAATGCATGCCAGATTTCTTCATCCGTCGCATCCTCTTTGCCCCACTGCATGTTCTCTCGAATTGTACCTTCAAATAGAACTGCCTTTTGTGGAATCATTCCCACTTTCGATATAAGCTCTCCTTGTGGATAGTCCTTTACATTTACACCATTCACGCATACTTTTCCACTTTGCACATCATAGTAACGCGGTATTAATTGTGCAACGGTTGATTTACCACAACCTGTTCCACCAATGATACCAATTGTTTCACCACGATTCGCCACAAAACTAATATTCGATATCGCATCTGCACCAGCTTGTGGATAAGAGAAGGAAACTTGATCAAAGATAACCGCTGGAGCACTTTCATCTTCTTTTACTGGTTCTATCGGATAGACCATCTGACGCTTTACCATAAGTACTGCTTCAATACGTTCTAGACATGCAAGTGACTTATTGATTGTAATGATAAGAGAAGATAGTTTAATCATTTCAACAATAATCAGTGCCATTAAGTTGTATAACGCAACAATGTCCGCCTGTGTAATGATTCCACCATCGACACGAATCGCACCTACGTAGATTAATGTAATAATCGCAACATTAATTAAGATATACGTTAGTGGATTCATTAACGCGGATAAGCGACCCACATGTTCGTTATATTGTGTTAAAGTATCATTCTCTTGGTTAAACTGTTGAACCTCAGCATCTTCCTTACAGAATGCACGGATAACTCTGACACCCAATAAGTTTTCACGCAATGTTCCAAGTAATTTATCCAAGGCACTCTGTACTTTTTTATACAGTGGAATGCTAAGCCACATAATTGTAAATACAGCAACCGCAAGGACCGGTATCGTTACCACAAAGATAAGTGCCGATTTTACATCAATTGTAAATGCAACAATCATCGCACCAAACACAATAAACGGACTTCTTAGTAATAGACGTAAAGCGAGATTCAGACCTGTCTGTACCTGTAATACATCACTTGTCATACGAGTGATTAAAGTGTCTGTACCAAGTTGATCTAACTCTGCATATGTTAAACCCTGAATGTTATCGAATAACTCTTGTCTTAAGTCCGTCGCATAGCCAGTACTTGCTTTAGCTGCAAACCACTGTGCCGTAAAGGAGAATGCCATTCCCAATACCGCAAGCAATAATAAAAGTCCAAACATCTTTAAGACATAACTCATATCATTTTGCCCAATTCCATTTTTAATAATTTGGGCAATGACCAATGGAACTGTCAAATCCATGAGCGCCTCTAATAATTTAAATAATGGTGCAAGGATACTTTCTTTCTGATATTTTTTTAAAAACTTTAAACTAATCTTCTGCTTCTTCATTACATGTCCTCCAAAATAGGAAAGAGTGTAGTTTCCTACACTCTTATTTCGCACCTTTATATTCAGCTTGTCCCATACCAATCACGATATTTCCAATTGGATTAACGAAAATCAATAATGTTGTAATTCCACCACTTAAGTTGAATGCCTTTGACTGCTTACGAGATCTCTTGATATGAATTACGATAGACACAATCATCATCGCAAGACCAAGCCAACCAACAATCTGTAAACCTGTACTAGCAGAAACTAAGAATAATGCTAAACCACCGATAGCACATATAAACCAGATGATTCCAGCAAACTTAGATTTCCAAACTAATTTGAACATCACTAGTTCACGTACCACAGGAATAAATGCAAGTACCTTATTCGCAGGTGTCTTACGTAAGAGCCTAAAATATCCGAAGGTCTGTAGGACATACCAAATTACTGCGAAAACCGCATAATTTGTTAGGATTTTTGTTAATTCTACTGTCATCTGAACCTCCTAGAACAATTCTACTTTTTCTAGATCACCATAGTTGATATCTGTTGGTGTCTCACGACCAAACAACATAATCAATACATTAGCTGTCTGTGTCTGATCATTCAATGAGGCAACTCTTCCTTCCATTCCACTGAATGGACCAGCAAGAATCTTCACTGTATCACCAATCTCAAAATCAATTGAAATCTTCTTATCACTTTGACCAATACGGCGTAAGATAGCTTCCATTTCATCTGGTGCAACTGGGAATGGCTTTGCACCACCACCAGAGGAACCGATAAATCCTGTAACACCTGGAGTATTACGTACAACGTACCAAGCTTCATCTGTCATCTTCATTTCAACGAAGAGGTAACCCGGGAATACGTTTGTCTTAACATCCTTTGGTTTTCCATCCTTGCCAATAACAGTCTCTGTTTCTTCTGCTACTACAATACGGAATAAGGAATCCTGAATGCCCATTGTTTCAACACGCTTCTCAAGATTTTCCTTAACTCTATTTTCATGACCAGCGTATGTATTTACAACATACCATCTAGTTTCATGTTCATCATCAATTGCAGAAATTACTGCCTTCTCATTTGTTGTCATATATTGTTACGCTCCAATCCCGAATGCTTTCATTAGATATGCAACACCTAAATCACACAACACAAAGAATAATGCAAAGAATATTGTGAATGCTAATACTTCAGCAGTATTTTGTAGTGTTCCTTCTTCGCTACCTTGGTTAGTCCAATGTGGCCAACGAACACGCTTTGCTTCTTTTGTAATACCGCTGATTGTAAACCAATGGTCTTTTGCTGGTTTATTCTTTTTGGCTAATTTCTTAGCTTCTTTAGCCTGCTGCTTTTCAGACTTCGCAGCTTTCTTATCTTTCATCTCTTCAGACATCGCCTTGCCTACTTTCTATTTTGTTTCTTTATGGAGCGTCATCTTGCCACATTTTGGGCAAAACTTTTTGAGCTCCAATCTCTTTGTGCTGTTTTTCGAACCGTTTGTTGTATAGTTGCGTGCAAGACATTCTTCACACGCAAGAATAATTTTTCTTGCCTCTTTTGCCATTACGAAAAACTCCTTCAAAGTCTTGATTACAATAGCACATAATTCGCAAACTCGCAACGAGCCAACCGCCTGTTTCATATTAAAATCACAAATCAGTTTCATTTTGATATATGATAATAATAGTTAAGGATATTAATATGAGAAAATCATCCCGAATACTACATATCATTTTAACTTGTATCATTAGTTTCCTAGTTTTCTATTATGTTACTAGTATTTTTTTGGACTCTCACTTCCAAGGATTATATGTAATCGAACCCCTTTTATATCTTTTGATTTTATTTGGTCAAACTCTCATATTTTATGGCAGTAGCTATTTATTATTGAATCCATCTCATCGTATTCCAACATTTGTATTGCGACTACTCTGGGTAATTTATTTTCTTGTGATGATTTTATTACTATTTTTTAGAGTCTATCATGACAACAACATTAACCTAAATATTCTTGAACTCTTTAATTTTGAAACAACAAATCTTTCTCAAACTATATTAAATTTGATCTTATTTATTCCTATCGGATAATGGGTCAAACACTTAAAGATTAGTTCTGTACTACTTCTATCCTTATTACTGATAACTTCTATTGAATTATTACAATTCGTTAGTCATCGAGGAATCTTTGATGTTGTAGACATTTTGATTAATACAATAGGAATTATGATTGGATATCTCATATTCAAAACAGTTCATATCAAATTACATTAGTATTTCTGATTGCTGTTGAATAATTAAATCACGGGGGTATTATGCGTAACTTTAGAAAGTTATTTTATCTTCTAGTATCATCTACACTATTACTTGGCTGTAAACCCACACCAGAAAGTCAAAACTCTAATACTAAAAAGATATTCAACTTAGAGTATGTTGATCAAAAAGATTCCGAT
>CALBKL010000417.1 GCA_937895985.1 uncultured Solobacterium sp. | reverse complement strand
AATGACAAGCCACTTAGTCTAAATGATCCAATTGATAAGACACCAACAAAACAAGAAAAAGAAGATACAAAAGTAGGGATGACGAGAAGCACATCTCTTTCACGTGTTGCAAATAAACGTACCAAAATATATATCACCGCAATCTTAGTGCTATTTGCAATGTTTGCGGTGATTGTGGGTTTATTTTTAGCGGGAATTCTGCCACCGAAGTCAAGAAATGTTACAGTTCCTAATGTATCAAATATGGATATTGCACAAGCAACATCAGCCCTAGAGAACGAAGATCTTGAAGTTGATACGGATAATATTACATATCAATTATCGAAAGATAGTATTGAGGGGGTTGTCATTGGCACAGAGCCTGCTAGCTCTAGTGAGGTAGAGCGTCATTCAAAAGTGAAACTTATCGTATCTAGTGGTGTTGGCGAAGAGATGCCAAATTATGTTGGAAAAAATATTGACGATGTAAAGGCGTCACTTCCTTCTTCGATTCATTTGATTGAGAAAGAAGAACAGAGTGATAAGAAACCGGGAACGATTATTCGTCAAGAAGGTGTTGCGGCTGGTGATTTATATGATACGGCTGGTGAAACAGATGTGACACTATACTACGTACCATATGTAAAAGTTACAATTCCAGCTGATATCGTTGGTAAACCGATTGAAGAAGCAACATCACAACTAGAAGCGATGGGAGTAACTGTTGTTCGTGCACACCGTGATACATCCGCGTTATCACAAAGTGAAATTGATAAAATCAAAGTTGGTACAGTCATTGAGACAATGCCAGCTGCAGGTAGCGAATATACACAAAAAAAGGATAGTTATGTCACATTATACTTTTACTAAGGAGTGCCTATGATTGCACGAATCACGAAAATCGTATCGAAGAATTATCGTATCTTAACTTCTGATAAGAAGTATTTTGATGCGATTGTAATGGGTAAAGTGCGTCGTCAAGATGCGCCTGTAGCTGGAGATTTAGTGGAGTGCGAAGAAATTGATGGTCGCTTTGTCATTCAGAAAATCATGCCTCGAAGAAACCGCTTAATACGTCCAGCAGTAGCGAATGTTGACCAAGCACTCATTGTGATGAGTGTAAAAGATCCTGATTTTTCAACTGCTTTAATTGACCGCTTAAGTATTCTTATCATGCATGCAGGCGTTGAACCTGTATTGATTATTACAAAATGTGATTTAGGTTTTAGCCAAGAAGTAGAAGAGCAGATTCAAGCATATGAAAATGGTGCGATGAGAGTGATTCGTACTGCAAAGGGCAGTTTAGATCCTTCTATTGCAGGTCTTTTAACGAATAAGATTTCGGTATTAACTGGTCAAAGTGGAGCTGGTAAGAGTACATTGTTAAACCAATTAGAACCATCGTTCCATCTTGCAACACAAGAGATTTCTAAGGCACTTGGAAGGGGTAAACATACCACAAGACATAATGAATTACATGAGGTTGCAGGGGGACTTGTAGCGGATACACCTGGTTTTAGTTCCCTGGATTTTTCGCATATTCAAGCTAATGAATTAGCTGAATATGTACCAGACTTTGTGCCATACCTACATGATTGCCGCTTCAATGACTGTGTTCATCAAAATGAACCAGGATGTAAAATTAAAGAAGCGGTAGAAGCAGGTAAAATATCTAGAGAACGCTATGAGAACTACCTTGGCGTTTTACAGATAATTCAAGAGAGAAGGGAGAAATACTTATGATTGTTGCACCATCCGTATTATCTTTAGATTACAGTCATATGACTGAACAATGTGAATTACTAAATTCATCCAAAGCAGAGTGGATGCATTTTGATGTCATGGATGGACACTTTGTAAAGAACTTAACATTTGGACCAGACATCCTAAAAGGTTTTGTAAAACTATCACCATTATTTAAAGATGTTCATTTGATGGTAACTTACCCTAAGATGTTCGCCGATGTATTTATGAATGCTGGTGCAGATCAGATTACTTTCCACGTTGAAACAATCTACGACAAAGAAGAAATCAAAGCACTTGCGAAACATATCCATGAACAAGGAAAGAAAGTTGGACTTACACTAAAGCCACAGACACCAATTGAAGTATTAAAACCATTCTTGCATGATTTTGACTTATTCTTGATCATGAGTGTGGAACCAGGTTTTGGTGGTCAGAAGTTTATGCCAGAGGCACTAGAGCGTATTCGTATACTACGTACATGGTTAAACGAAGAAGGTCTTGATACACATATTGAAGTTGATGGTGGTATCAATGAAGAAACAGGTGCTTTATGCGCTGAAGCAGGAGCGGATGTACTTGTGGCTGGCTCTTATGTCTTTAAGAATGATATCCACGAAGTATGTGAGAAGTTATGGAAACTTCAGTAGCTATCATCTTAAAGCGTTGTGAATCGATTCCGACTGCTGAGAATTACATTGGTGTAGATAAAGGCGCATTAACGCTTGCAAGAAATGGCAAGAGGATGTTACTGGCGATTGGGGATTTCGATTCTGTTGAAGAAAGTGATTTAGCGTATATCAAGGAATATAGTGATACGTTAATTCAACTGAATCCAATCAAGGATGATACAGATAGTGAAGCTGCAGTCATGTATGCCATCCAGAAGGGTTATCAAAAAATCCACCTCTATGGTGGACTGGGTGGAAGATTAGACCATGCGATGATTAATTTGCGTATGGTATCACGCTTTCCTGAAACAGTATATCTCCATGATCAAAATAACTTTATCTATTCACTAGCGGAAGGTGTTCATTCCATTGATAAGTGTGATTATACATATATCTCATTCTTTACAGAGGATGAGGCAACCATTAGCTTAGAAGGATTTAAATATCCTTTAGATAAACAACAACTTACCAATAAAGATACTTATACAACTTCTAATGAAATTCTAGATTGTAGTGGTATTGTGACTGTGCATGCAGGTAAGGTAACTGTTATACAATCAAAAGATGCATAAAAAAAATTCCCTTCGGGGAATTCTTTTTCATATAACCGGCGATTACTCAGCAGCTTTAGCCTTAGCTCCTGCCTTTAATGTCTTTAATGCGCGAGCTGAGATCTTAACTGTCTGTGGCTTGCCATCAACGATCATGTGAACCTTTTGTAAGTTCACATTCCACTTACGACGAGTAGCACGTAGGGAGTGGGAACGTCTGTTTCCTGACATTGCTTTCTTACCGGATACAGCACATACTCTGGACATACCATAACCTCCTTTACTTATAATTTGCTTACAAAAGATACCATATATTACTTGTAAATGCAACCAAAAAAAACAGTAGTTAGATTCTGTTTTCAAAGAATCATGTAGAAGATGCAGAAATGAATTATGTAAATTCTATGAAAATAGGCTGTTTATGGGTGGTAATCGACTACTTTTTGAAATGTAAATGTGATAAAATACGAATATAACTGAAAGGAGACTTCACGGTGACAGATAAACAGATTTATGCAGCAATTGAAGCTGCTGACCATGAGGTTCGATTGGTAATTGGTGAGTTTTTCAATACCAGATTTAATATTATAAAGGTTGAAAGAGTACCATGTAGCGGGCTCTCTTATAATGGCATCACAGACCAACAGGCATTGATTGGTTCTATCAAACAGGCAGCAGCATCTGCTAAGAAGATGGTTGGTGCTAGTGTACAGCAGGTAATTCTTGCAATCCCTGCATTTAATTTAAAGCGTATCTCTTTGAAATCAGCGGTTGATATTGAAGGTATCGATGGAACAGTAACAATTCAAGACGTACGCAATGCGATTAAGAAAGCAGAAGCAGTAAATATCGGTAATGATAGTGCTTTGATTCAGACGGTATGTGTGAAGTATACAGTGAATGGTATGACCACACGTCGTATTCCTCTTGGAGAAAAGTGCTCTCAGTTAATCGTGGATATTGATTTGTTGTGTGCAGACCGTAAGTTTGCGTATGACTTAGTAACTTGTGTAGAGAATGCTGGTCTTAAGGTAATGGATATCTTTGCGGATATCTACGCTGTCGGTAAAGAGGCTGCTTTATTTGAACAGTCTGTTGATCGTCAAGTGATTGTCTTAAAGGTAGAACGCGATGCGACAACATTAGGTCTTCTTTATAAGGGAAGATTTGCGGCATCTACAATCTTGCCTATGGGACTTGGAAATATCGCAAACGCAGCTGTTGAAAAATATGGCATTAATATGAAGAGTGCAATTGAGTTAATCAAGTATAGTGCAAGACTTGATCAGACGGTTTGTTCTTCAAATATCATCCACATTTGGAATGATAATGGTGAAAATAGAACCATCAGTGAACAGGAGTTAGTTGACTGCATTAGAGCTAATATTGAAACATGGCTGAATGCAATTACAGAAACTTGCGAAGGAATCTTGCAAGCAGGTGAAACAACTGTTATTATTACTGGTGAAGGTGGCGAAACTGAAGGCTTAGAAAACCTTTTAAGCAAGCGCCTAAATGTAGAAGTTAGAGATTATATTCCGGAAACATTAGGGGGAAGAAACGCAGCATTAACCGCATGTCTCGGATTGTTCTATGCCTACCAAGATAGATTACCTATTATCGGTCAGACTGAAAACAGCTTAGATCTTGATGCTTTTATCAAAAACGTATCCTACCGCGACAGAAAGGTAGAGACTACGAAAGAAGATACCTTGACAAATAAACTCAAGGGATTGTTTCTCGATGGAAAGAAATAAATTGGAGAGGTAAACGTTATGGCAGAATTAACTTACAACCAGGTAGCAAAAATCAAGGTATTTGGTGTCGGCGGAGCAGGTAGCAACGCTGTAAACCGCATGGTACAGGAAGGCGTGCAGGGTGTTGAATTCTATATCGCTAATACTGATCTTCAGGCAATGGATATTTCTCCAGTTGCAAATAAGATTCAGTTAGGTAAAGAAGGTCTTGGCGCTGGTGGAAACCCAGATAATGGACGCAAGGCAGCTGTAGAAAGTGAAGATGCAATCCGTAAATCTATGGAAGGTGCCGACATGGTATTCCTTACAGCAGGTATGGGTGGCGGAACTGGTACAGGTGCAGCCCCATTATTCGCAAAGATTGCTAAGGAACTTGGATGCTTAACAGTAGGTATCGTTACTAAGCCATTCAATTTCGAAGGTAAGAGAAGAGAAAGAAATGCTGAACAGGGTCTTGAACAACTCAAGGAGTATGTAGACTCATTAATCATCATTTCTAATAATAAAGTATTAGAAGTAATTGGACATATTCCATTCCAGGATGCGTTCAAGGAAGCAGATAATATCTTACGTCAAGGCGTACAGACAATTACTGACTTAATTGCTGTTCCAGCAATGATCAACTTGGACTTTGCAGATATTAAGAGTGTTATGGAAGGTCAAGGTTCCGCATTATTTGGTATCGGTATGGCTGATGGCGATGACAAGGCTAGAGAAGCTGCAGCACGCGCTATTCAATCTCCATTACTAGAAGCACAGATTGCAGGTGCCAAGAGTGCTATCATCAACGTTACTGGTGGTACAAGCATGTCCGCATTCGATGCATCTGAAGCTGTTGACTTCATCCGTGAAGCAGCTGGTAATGATATCGATATCATCTTCGGTGTAGCTATTAACGACAAGATTGGCGATGCAATTATCGTTTCTGTTATCGCTACAGGTTTCGAATTGTCTGAACCTAAGAAGGAAGAAGAAAAGAAGGCAGCGCCTTCTACAAAGTCAGCAAGTGGTGTTTCATTACAAAATGATGACTCTGCTGTATTTGGTTCTTCATCTTCTGATGCTAGCGACAGTATTCCTGGTTTCTTTAGAAGAGGTTAATTTAAGAGGGCATTATGTCCTCTTTTTTCATATCTACAATAAGGGGAGGTAACCTATGCAGTACAATCATCATGTATCCGTAAGTGGTTTAATTGTGAATGAAAATGACGAAGTATTACTTGTCAAAAATGCATTCCGTGGGTGGGAGTGTCCAACAGGATTTGTGGCAGAACACGAATCACTACAAAATGCCTTAGAAAGAATTATCTTTGATGAGACAGGTGTGAATATCACGATTCTTGATCTTGTTGGTATCAACAAAGACCTAACATTTAATAATGTTAATGTGGACTTTATCTGTAAGTATGAAAGTGGAGAACTTGTAGCTAGTGGCAGTAGTCAAGAAGTTAAGTGGGTCAATAAAATGGATGCTAAACTCATGGTAAAAGATGCACTTGTACATGAAATGCTTCAAAACATGCTTTACTATCGCGGTAAAGTTGGCTGCTGGAACTTTAAAAAGAATCCATTTGAAATGATAGAAAAAGATGTTTATCCTAAGTTTTAAAAATTGATGAAAGATTAGATTTTACTGTCGCATACTCGCTATGCGACTTTTCATATACTTTTCAAAATGCGTCAAATGATATTCGATATAATGAAAGGGAAAGGTGGGTTTCGATATGGCATCAGGTGTAAAAGTAAATAAAAATGAATCGACGATGGCGTCTTTACAGAAACGATTACCGCATTGGATCCATCATACACGTGTTGATGAAAGTAATGTGAACGGAATAGTTTATTTACCGAAGTGTGACTGTTCGGAATGTGGATATACTGTTAGTTTTGAAAAGCCTGTTTGTCCTCATTGTCATGTGAAGATGAACGTCTTTCAAAAGAAATAAATCTGATACATTTTCATGCTTTATTGCATGATTTTTCACTATTGTGGTATAATTCCAACATTAGTAAGAAAGGTGAGTGTTTATTTTGGAGGGTTCATCAGTTCCGCCGGAAGGCAATATATGTATTAATATGACAAATGAAAGCGAGATCCGCATATGAATCAAGCAGGACAGTATATTCTAGCGATTATTGTGCTTGTTTTCTTTTCGGGTCTTTTTTCGGCTATAGAAACAGCATATTCCGTAGCGAATAAGATTCGCCTAAAGAATATGTATAGTGATGGTGAGGAAAAAGCAGGTGAAGTATTAAAAGTTCTTGAAAACTTTGATCGCTTTTTAGTCACAGCGTTAATTGGTAATAATGTTGTTAATATTATTACAGCGACTGTAGGTACATTGTTATTTACAATGTGGGTTGGTACAAATGGCCCAACTGTATCAACGGCAGTCATTACAATCCTAGTATTGGTCTTTGGTGAAATCACACCGAAGTCACTTGCAAAGCAATTTCCAGAAAAGGTTGCGATGTATACAGTTGGATTTGTAAAGTTTGTACAAGTATTATTAACACCAATTACATGGTTGATGTTAGGTTGGCAATGGATTGTAAGTAAGGTGATTCATATTGAAGAAGATGATTCTGATATCGCTGATGAATTAATTACGATGGTAGATGAGGCAGAAAAGGATGGAGACCTTGAAGAACATGAGTCTGACTTAATTTCTGCGGCCATTGAATTTAATGATTTAGAAGTAATGGATGTATTTACACCGCGTGTTGATATTATTGCGGTAGATATAAATGATCCAATTGAGAAGATTGAAGAAGTATATCGTATGAATTCTTATTCACGTTTACCCGTGTATGAGTCATCGATTGACCATATCATTGGTGTCATCCATGAAAAGGATTTTTATGAGTTGATTTATCGCAATCAAACATCTTTACGTAAGATTGTTAAACCAGTTGTTTATACAAGTCCAAACACAAAGATTTCTCAGTTATTAAAGAAGCTACAAACAAATAAGACACATATGGCAGTTGTCCTAGATGAGTTTGGTGGTACAGACGGTATTATAACTGTTGAAGATATTATCGAAGAACTCGTTGGTGAAATTTGGGATGAACACGATATTGTCGAAGAGTTCTATACAAAAATCAATGATACAACCTACCTTATTAAAGGTGATGCAGAAGTGGATGATATGTTTGATCGTTTCGACATCGAAGATGATGATGAAGATGAAGGATATATCTCTGTCTCTGGTTGGGTGATTTATCGTCTTGGTCACATCCCTGAGGTTGGAGAGTCATTTGATTATAAGAATCTGCATGTGACAGTTACAGAAGCAGACCAAAGAACTGTGTTACAGGTTAAAGTAACAATTCAAGAAACAGAAACAGAGAAAGAAGACGAGTAATTCGTTTTCTTTTCGATTATGGGAGGAGTTATGCAACAATACTTCAGTGATACACCACTAGTCGTAGGTCAAGAATACATCTTTAATAAAGACCAAGCACATCATGCTAAGAATGTTGTTCGTTTACATCATGAAAAGATTCGTTTGGTTTATGATGGGATTGGGTATTTTGCGGATGCCTACAACAAAGGAAAAGACTTTGTGGCGATGGTTTTAGAGAAGGATGAGCGTATCAATGAGATTGGTGTTGAAGTTACACTTGCGATCGGCCTTATCCGTAAGGAAAAGTTTGAACTTGTGTTACAGAAGGCATGTGAACTTGGTGTAACACGCATTGTGCCATTTGAGTCCATGCGTTGTGTCGTACGTGCGAAAAAAGAAAAAGAAGATAAACAACAAGCACGTCGAATCGATATCTTACAAGAAGCTGCAGAACAGTGTAAACGTAATCGTATACCTGAAATTACACCAATTGTGCAACTAAAAGATCTTGTAAAGTATCGTTCTGATATTAACGTTCTTCCATACGAAAATGCCTACTCTAATTCTAAATTTATGACAGAAGTGTTGTCACCAGGACAATCCATTACATTTGTTATTGGACCAGAAGGTGGTTTTGCGCCTGAGGAAGTAGAGTTTTTAAAGCAGAATGGATATGAAACGATCACACTTGGAAGACGTATTCTAAGAGCAGAAACAGCAGCGATGTATACATGTGCTGTCATTAGTGAATTCAATGAAGCACATGATAATACTTTGTAATAAAGGATAAGACAAATGAGATTAACAGATTTTTTTGAAAATGTCCCAGATATTGAAATCAAGAGTTTGATGGATGATAGTCGCAAGAAGAGACCAGACTCTATCTTTTTCTGTGTCAAGGGACTTGTGAATGATGGACATGAACATATTGATGAAGCGATTGAAAATGGTGCAATTGTTATCGTACATAGTGAAGTATTAGAAAAGTATCATTCTGATGTAACATACATCAAGGTAAAAGATGTTGTGCATGTCTTTAACCAAGTCGCAGATAGTTTCTATGACTATCCTAGCCATCACATGACGATGTATGGTGTTACAGGTACAAATGGTAAGTCATCTGTTGCGTGGATTATTCGTAATATCTTAAATCAAATTGAACCAAGTGCATATGTTGGTACAATTTCCATTGAATATAACAATGTAAAACTACCACCACTAGTCGCTTCACCAAATATTGATGAAGTACACGGTATCTTGCGAGATATGGTAGATGCAGGAATTAAAAACTGTGCATATGAGGCTTCTTCTATCGCAATCGATCAGGGAAGATTGGATGCGATAGACTTCGATGTTGCAATCTTTACAAACTTAACCCATGATCACTTAGATTATCATGGTACGATGACAAACTACTTTAATGCGAAAAAGAAGTTTTTTGATCAACTAAAAGAAGACGCTATTGCGATTGTAAATGTGGATGATCCTAGTGGTATGAAGATTGTACAAGATACACAAGCGAAGGTATTTACCTATGGCATTGATCATGAAGCTGATTATCGTGTAACGGATTATCATTTGCTGAAGGATTGTACACGCTTTACCCTACGTGTAAATGAGCAGGATTATCGTCTAGAGACAAATCTGATTGCACGATTCAATATCTATAACCTTGTGGCTGCGATTGCGGCTGTACACCAGAAGGGTATCGCTATGGAGGATATCGCAAATTACATTCAACACTTAAACCAAGTAGAAGGTAGAATGGAGCGTATCCAAGATGGCCAGCCATTTAGTTTAATTGTAGACTTTGCACATACTGCGGATGGAATTGAAAAAGTATGCCAATACGCATCTTCTATTACTCCTAAGGATTGTCGTATCATCGCAATTACTGGTAGTGCAGGTAGGCGTGATACTGCTAAGCGTCCGATATTTGGAGAGATATTAGACCGCTATTGTGATATGATAATTCTAACGGAAGATGACTCACGTGGTGAAAATGTACGTGAAATCGCAGAAGATATTGCGAAGGGAATATATCATAAAAATTATGTGATTATCGAAGATCGCTATGATGCGATTCGACAGTCAGTTGAACTATGCTCAGAAGGAGATACTATTTTAGTGTTAGGAAAAGGCAATGAAAAGTTCATGGCTCGTGAATTTGGACGTGAGCCCTATGAAGGTGATGATGTCATCTGCCATGAAGTATTGAAGAAATATTATTTTGGTGATGAAGGAGGATTAGATGAAACCGAGTAAGTATATCGACCATACAATTTTAAAACCTAACGCAACAAGCGACCAGATTATTAAGTTGTGTGAAGAAGCAGTCGCAAATGATTTTGCGTCAGTTTGTATCAACCCATGTTGGATTCCAACAGCTAAGGCTGCCTTAGCAGGTTCTGATGTAAAACTTTGTGTTGTAGTAGGTTTCCCATTAGGGGCAATGACTACAGAAGCTAAAGTCTTTGAGACAAAGGACGCAATCGAAAAGGGCGCACAAGAAATTGATATGGTCATCAATATTGGTAAATTAAAAGACCACGATGATATTTATGTGACTAACGAGATTCGTCAAATTAAGAATGCATGCGGTAATATTACACTTAAGGTTATTATCGAAACATGTCTTTTAACAGACGAAGAAAAGGTACGTGCATGTAAGAATGCGGAAGCTGCCGGTGCTGACTTCGTTAAGACATCTACTGGTTTTTCAACAGGTGGTGCAACAGTTGAAGATGTAAAACTTATGAAGAAAACTGTTGGTGATCGCTTAAAGGTAAAAGCTTCTGGTGGTATTCGTACGAAAGAAGACTTTAAGGCTATGATTGAAGCAGGTGCTGATCGTATTGGTGCCTCCGCAGGCGTTGAATTAATTAAGGAATAATTTCTATTCACAAAGTTAATAAACATAAAGGCAGATATTTTCTGATTGAGAATCTATCTGCTTTTTGATAGGACATTGGATATTGTGATTACGCAAAAAACCTGTGTAATAATCGTATAAATATCTTGCAATGGTGTAATGGATTTGGTATGATACTAATGCTTTATAAAAGAGAAAGGGGGGTTAGGAATGTCTAGAGTCGTCCTCAAAGAAAATGAGAATTTGGATGATGCGCTACGCCGTTTCAAGCGTCAG
>CALBKL010000416.1 GCA_937895985.1 uncultured Solobacterium sp. | reverse complement strand
TAATTGCACGTACACCATGTGGAAGAAAGATGCGTATCGCATACTTTATCATGGGTCGTAGTGAAAATAGTAGAAATCGAATCTTTACAGAAACAGAGGATGGCATTCGTACAGAAGCGTATGATATTACAAAATTAGTAGACCCTTCTTTGATTATTTATTCTCCAGTTAGAAAATTAGAAAATACATTGATTGTCACAAATGGTGATCAAACAGATACTATTTATCAAAACATGCAGACAGGTAAAACTTTTGAAGAAGCTTTACGTCTACGTACATTTGAGCCAGATGAGCCAAACTATACACCACGTATTTCTGCAGTGGTAAATGGATTTAATTATCAGATGTCAATTTTAAAGAGCGCAGAAGGAAATCCAAATAGTACACGTCGTTACTTCTTTGATTATACGGAGGAATTGGCAGGGCATGGACGTATCATTCATACATATCAAAATGATGAAAACCCACTTCCTTCATTTGAAGGCGAACCAGTACTTATTCAGTTAGTTAAAGAATCATTTGAAACATTTGCACAACATGTGTGGGAAAGTCTAAATGAAGATAATAAGATTTCACTATATGTAACGCAGATTGAACCAGGTAGTGATGAAGTAAAAACAATCATCTTTAATAAGAACCAATAGGAGAGGCATTTATGACAAAAGAAATCGCATTAAAATACGGCTGTAATCCAAATCAGAAGCCAGCGCGTATTTACTTAAATAATCAAGAATTACCAGTAACTGTATTGAATGGTAAGCCTGGATATATCAATTTCCTAGATGCTTTAAATAGTTGGCAACTTGTTAAAGAACTTAAAGAAGCGACAGGATATCCAAGTGCCGCAAGCTTCAAGCATGTTAGTCCTGCAGGCGCCGCAATTGGAACACCATTAAGTGAAGTAGAAAGGAAAATCTATTTTACAGGTGATGGAGAATTATCTATGCTTGCATGTGCATATGTAAGGGCGCGTGGAGCAGATCGTATGAGTTCCTATGGTGATTTTGCCGCTTTATCTGATATTTGTGATAAAGATACGGCATTATTATTAAAAAAAGAAGTATCTGATGGTGTTATCGCACCAGGATATACAGAAGAAGCGCTAGAAATCTTGAAAGAAAAGAAAAAAGGTAATTACGCTGTCATTCAAATCGATTCAACGTATGTTCCAGAAGAGATTGAAAGAAAACAAGTGTTTGGAATCTACTTTGAACAAGGTAGAAATAATGTACATATCGATGAATCGTTACTTACAAATTTTGTGACAAAGAATAAAGAACTGACAGAACAAGCAAAGCTAGACTTATTAATTGCCATGATTACATTGAAGTATACACAATCCAACTCTGTTGTATACGCAAAGGATGGACAAGTAATTGGTGTTGGTGCAGGACAACAATCCCGTATTCACTGCACAAGACTTGCAGGAAGTAAGGCAGATAACTGGTGGCTACGGCAACACGAGAAAGTGTTGAACTTGCCATTCAAAGAAGATATTCGAAGAGCAGATAGAGATAATACAATCGATATATATCTATCGGAAGATTATGAAGATGTATTGCAAGATGGCACTTGGCAGCAGTTCTTTACAGAACAGCCATCTGTATTTACAAGAGAAGAAAAGAAAACCTGGATTCAGCAACAACATGATGTAGCACTAGGTTCTGATGCGTTCTTCCCATTTGGAGATAATATTGAAAGAGC
>CALBKL010000415.1 GCA_937895985.1 uncultured Solobacterium sp. | reverse complement strand
GGCGATGAAGTGGTTAGTGGTACAACTTACTGCCTTGTGTACCTGAATCAGGAAATCCCGCAATTGCTTGTGGAAAAGTTCTATCATGCTCAATTTATTGGAGTGGCCAAAATTTTTGGATATGATCCAAAAACCCAAACATGCATTGCCTCGGATGCCGTTTTCCAGATAGATAATCCGTCTGAATTGAAATCGAGTACATCCGAAACATATGGATGGTTTACACTTTTACAGGATCACAAAGGGCTGGTCTATGTAGAGAATAAGCGTAGCACTCATGAAATTGTGAGTATCAAATTGCTTGAGTGGAAAGATGAGAAACTTGTTGAAACGGAAATTTCAGAAATGGAATTCAATAGTCTTTCCAAAGAAGAGAAGCTTATTATGTACAGTATTGAGAATCGGAAGGAATTAGAATAAATGATAAAAGTGTATCCTGAATTAACGGGATACACTTTCGTTTTGTTTGAGCCATGTTTGTAATAATTGAATATATTGTTCTGTCTCTTCAGCAAATACCATATGACGACAGTTTGGAAATAGGTGCCATGTTGCATGTTTGATATTGTCATACATTGTCTTAGCAACAAGTGGAGTGCATAAGTCATTTGTTCCAGATATAATAAGAGTAGGAATATTGATATGCTGTAATTCATCTGTTACTTCAAAACCCGCTAGACTTCCAGTAGGTGTATATTCATTTGGCCCCCAACCATAGAGGTACGCTTCTTTACCTATCTTCTTTGGGCGTGTTAAGCAATCAGGTGCTTTGCCAACTTCGTAGACACCTGCACAATGTGCATGCATGAAATGAGTATTTGCGGTGATGTAGTCTTCACTTTCATAATTACCTGTTTTTTCCGCAATCTCTATTGCGCGTTGATCAGATTCAGACATGAAATGAATCATGCGATGTTGTTCACTTGCCCAAAGAGAAGCGGAAGATAATGTGCTAGATAGTATCAGTGATTCAATACCAGTGGGGTTGTAATGTAATATATAGTCTAGTGCAAGCATGCCACCCCAGGATTGACCTAAAAGATGAACCTTTGTTAAGTTTAGATGCTTACGCAATGCGATTAACTCATTAACCCAAGTTTCAGGTGTCCATAATTCAGGTTGACCATCAACGTAGGAATTTCCA
>CALBKL010000414.1 GCA_937895985.1 uncultured Solobacterium sp. | reverse complement strand
TGAAAGTGACTACAATAAACTAAAATATTTCTATGAGTGGATTATCAACTGGACGGAATACCAAGAAAATGAATGTGATCAAGACTACACAGGTGTATTCCTCTTAAAGAAGAGTATCTGTGCAGGATATGCAAGAGCCTTCCAGTATTTATGTAAGAAGGCTGGGCTAAAGTGTACAACAGTTCGTGGACAAACAAATGAATCACATGCATGGAATCTAGTTGAATTGAATGGTCAGTATTATTGGGTTGATGTTACTTGGGGAGACCCTACCACTGATGATGGAAGTCAAAAACTAGTTTACTACTACTTTATGGTGACAGATGAACTGTTATTCCGTACTCATATTTCTCTAAATGGTCAAGTTCCAGTAGGGCCATATGACAAGATTGACGCATTTACATTCCCTCAATGTACAGATAATTCATTATCTTACTATATTCAAAATGGAGCTTATTTTGAAACATATGACTACTATGCAATCAGAGACTATGTACTACAGAAGTTATATGAAAATCCATATCAAGAGATTTCATTCCAGATTGGCAATCAAGAATCTTTCTACTATGCAGTTGAACAATTGCTAAAGAATGAACGTTATATTACAAATATCTTTAGAGAATATTTCTCTGGAGGATATTACTATAATGCAATCTCTAAAGATGATGCAGGCGTAATTACTGTTAAAATTGTTTCATAAAAAATAAACTGTGTAATCTCTTGATAAATAGGTTCAAGAGATGCACAGTTTTATTATTATAAAAAGCTTAGGGTATACCTAAGCTTCATTAAAATGTAATTTCCTCTTGATGAGAACCGTACATATACTCATCCACAGTATAAATAACACGGTCTTTAACTAGAGATACTGGATCGTTATTGAGTATGCCTTCACGAACTTTCGTATATGCGATAGGCATGAATTGGCTTAATAAACCAAGAGGTACACCATTTTTGAAGTTATCAAACAATACTTTTTGTGCTGCAACAACTTCTGCGACAGGCACGTAGTAACGTGAGCGATCACTGAAGGAGAATTTGCGCTTATATGCAATCTCTTCAGGAGTACCATGATAATGCTTGATATAGTATTTTGGATTATTGAGCATCGCTTCATCAAGTACTTCAATAAAGTGGCTTTGTTTTTCTGGATGATCTTTTAATAGTTCCTTTTCAGCATATGCTAATGCAAATAAGGCTTCACGCATCATATATGTGAGGCCAGGACCAACCTTTAAGATACCAACGCCATCTTCTACAAGCTCACGAAGACTGATTTTTGTTTGGTAGTCAGTAGAATGACCTTCAAAGACAAGATTATTATATTCTTTGATTGATGCCATTAAATCAACTGCTTTAGAGCGATCGTATGGTGTGCAACCAGCATCTTTTTCTTCAACGCCTGGCTGTACGACAACACCGATAACATGTTTCCAAGCTTCGTCCAGTTGATGATCATGGAATGCTTTCTCAAATGTAGCGACAGTCTGCTTAAAGTCGGAAACTTTCGTAACTTGTAGACCGGTTTCTACGGCATCTTGTGAACCGCCTGGAATAGGTACTTCAGAACCTACGATGTAAACAGGGTGTAATGCGTCTGGATTTTCCTTCAGTAGTTGTTGGTATGCTTCTTCTGCAACAACAGCAAGCTCAGCACCACGTCTAGCAATAATTTCATCGCTTAAGCGAATGTTTGGATCGTCACTTGCAACTTTCATCGATGTATCGATATGAATCTTTGTAAAGCCAGCAAGTACAAACTGACAAATGAGTTCAGAGGCTTCTTGCATAGCCTTTTCTTCTTCATATTGTACGAATGTTAGTGGACCTAGGTGATCCCCACCTAAAATGATGCGGTCCATATCTAAACCTTCGATTGCTGCCAATTCTTCAACAAACTTCATGAAATCTTTTGGTTTCATGCCTGTATAGCCACCGTACTGATCGACCTGATTGGCAGTAGCTTCAATTAGAAGTACAGAGTTTGTTTCTTTAGCACGTTGCATACA
>CALBKL010000413.1 GCA_937895985.1 uncultured Solobacterium sp. | reverse complement strand
TTACGTATCTATCTGCGAAAGTCATTGACCATACCACGAATAAAAAAATCAAAAAGATATCTCTTATCATCACAATCTTAATTAACCTTGGTGTTTTGGTTGTATTAAAGTATACAAACTTCTTTGGCGAAAATATCTTCGCTATCTTCCATCAACCATTTACACCTGTACGCTTAATCGCACCGATTGGAATTAGCTATTATACCTTACAGATGATTTCCTATTTGATGGACACATCAAGTGGAAAGATTCATTCTAATCATAGTATTTTGGATTTTGCGGTATATGCAAGTTTCTTTCCAACTTTGATTCAAGGACCGATTACACGTTTTAACGACGTCAAAGATAGTATTCATACATGTAATCCAATCACATATCAAAATCTAAAGTTCGGCAGTCAACGAATTCTATTCGGTTTAATGAAGAAGATGATTATCGCAGATAGACTGGATCCTGCAGTTAGTAAAATCTTTACGTCTTACACGCAAGATGGACTATTTAGTCTAATCGGTGCTGTATTATGTACAATCCAGTTGTATATGGATTTCTCTGGTATCGTAGATATCTGCTTAGGTAGTGCAGAGATTTTCGGCATTAAATTACCAGAAAATTTCAGACAACCTTTCTTTGCGGAGAACGCATCTGACTTCTGGCGTCGTTGGCATATCACGCTAGGTACCTTCTTACGTGACTATGTCTTCTATCCAATTTCATTAGCCAAACCAATTCATCGTCTATCAAAGTTTTTTACAAAACATTTCGGTAAAGCTGCTGGTAAGTTCATCGGACCATTTATCGCACTATTTGCGGTATGGTTCTTAAATGGTTTATGGCATGGCCCTTATTGGTCTTATATCTTCTATGGTCTTTATTACTTCTGTTTTATGATCCTAGAGATTCTATTAAAGAAACCTGTTGATACTTTCTTTAAGAAACATCAGATTGATGAGAAACAGATTGGCTTACGTCTCTTTCGATTTATAAAGTTATTTATTATCGTCATCATTGGCGAGCTATTCTTCAGAGCCCAGACTTTAGCAGTTGGATGGACGATGTTTAACAGTATCTTTACAAACTTCAATCTATCCACATTTGCGGAAACATTACCCTTCTTACGTTTAGATACGATTGACTGGATCATTGTGATTGTCGGAACAATCATTACATTCCTTGTGGATATCTATAAGGAATTCCACGGCTCTATCCGTAGTGCCATCGCACAAAAACCAATATGGTTACGTTGGTCAATTATCTATACTTGTATATTCACACTCATCCTATTCGGCGCTTATGGTCCTGGATATGATATTGTTGCGATGATATACGCAGAATTCTAATCACACAAAAGGGATGCCGAGGCATCCCTTATTTTTGGTGTTCTTTTGTCCACTCAATTGTTTTCTTTAAATACTGACCTGTCCAGCTTTCTTTGACTTTGACGATGTCTTCAGGTGTTCCTTGGGCAACGATTGTTCCACCACCATCGCCACCTTCAGGGCCTAAATCAATAATCCAGTCAGCACACTTAATTACATCTAGGTTATGTTCAATGATGATAACTGTATCCCCGTTGTCCACAATTCTTTCAAGCACTGCGATTAAACGATTCACATCATCTGTATGTAGACCGGTTGTAGGTTCATCTAAGATATAGATGGTTTTACCTGTTGGACGTTTCTGTAGTTCACTGGCAAGTTTAACACGTTGTGCTTCACCACCAGAAAGTGTTGTAGAGGACTGTCCAAGCTTGATGTAATTTAATCCTACATCAGAGAGTGTTTGTAATTTATTCTTGATCTTTGGATGATTTGCGAAGAAATCTAAAGAATCTTCAACTGTCATCTCTAATACATCATAGATATTCTTACCCTTATAAGTACACTGTAATGTTTCTTCGTTATATCTCTTACCATGACACACTTCACATGGTACATAAACATCTGGCAAGAAGTTCATTGAGATTACCTTTACACCATCACCTTGGCAAGCTTCACAACGTCCACCTTTGACATTGAAGGAGAATCTTCCTTTTTCATAACCGCGTAATCTCGCCTCTGGTGTCTTAGCGAATATATCACGAATATCATCGAATACTCCTGTGTATGTAGCAGGGTTAGAGCGTGGTGTACGTCCAATCGGATCTTGGTCAATCTGTACTAATTTATCGATGTTCTCAAGTCCTTTGATAGACTTATACTTCCCTGGGTTGGCTTTTTGTTTTCCAAGGTTTTGTTGGACGGCTTTCATGAATACATCATTAACTAATGTACTCTTACCAGAACCAGATACACCTGTTACAAGTACCATCTTCCCTAGCGGGAATTTTACATTAATATTCTTCAGGTTATGTTCAGATACACCCTTCAGTTCTACAACCTTTCCACTACCTTTACGACGTGTTTCTGGCATTGGAATCACTTTTCTACCAGATAAATATTGTCCCGTAATGGATTTTGGAGAATTCTTGATTTCTTCTGGTGTGCCATTTGCGATAACTTCGCCACCATGAATACCTGCACCAGGTCCAATATCTACAATCCAATCTGAATGTAACATCGTATCTTCGTCGTGTTCCACGATAATGAGTGAGTTTCCAAGATCTCTCATATTTTGAAGGGTCTTGATTAACTTACTATTATCACGTTGGTGTAAGCCAATGGATGGCTCATCCAATACATATAGAACTCCTGATAGTCTTGAACCAATTTGAGTTGCTAGACGAATACGTTGTGCTTCACCACCAGAAAGTGTTCCTGCCAAACGATCAAGTGATAGGTACTCTAGACCTACATCCTTCAAGAAGGATAAACGGTTACGAATTTCTTTGAGTACTAACTCCGCAATCTTTGTCTTTTCAACATCTAGCTTTAGATTATTAATCCAATCTAGTGCTTTGCCTACGGATAGTTGTGTAAACTCACAGATATTTTTATCTCCAACACGTACACTGAGTGCTTCTGGATTGAGTCTTTGTCCATGACACTTCGGACATACTGACTCTACCATGAAAGAGTGATACCACTCTTTACTCATAGAACTAGTCGTCTCTACGTAGCGACGTTCAATCATATTCTTAATTCCTTCGATAAAGTCATTACGATTATAACTATTACCACCTGAGGATGTGATGGTATAACGAATAGGCACATCACTTCCATAGAGGATTACTTCTAATTGTTTCTTTGTAAGATCTTTGATTGGTGTATCTAGATCAATTTTGTAGTGTTTGAGTAAGACTGAGAATGTCTGCCATTCGATATTATCTGTACCGATAATGTTCTTGTAGTAGCGAATACCACCTTGGCGGATAGACTTAGAGCGATCTGGAATTAAGTTATCCACATCAACTTCCTCTGTAATACCCAAACCATGACAGTTATCACAGGCACCGATTGGCGCATTAAATGAAAATAAACGTGGTTCTAGTTTTGGCACTGTAAAGCCACAGATATGACAAGAAAAGTGCGTAGAGAAATCTATTTCTTCTTCCCCGTTAAGGACAATGGCATGTCCATCCGCAAGATTTAGTGCTGTTTCTATGGAATCATATACACGTGATCTAGATTCATCTGTCTTTACAATACGGTCAATTACCACATCAATATCATGACGTTTGTTCTTTTCTAATTCTGGTTCATCCTCCAGCATCACAACTTCACCATCGATACGCACACGGATATAACCATCTTTCAATAGATTCGCAAATACATCTTTAAAGCTACCTTTTTTATTTCTAACTGTAGGCGCAAGTACAGTTAACTTACTACGATCTGGTAAGTCCATCACTTGGTTCACCATCTCTGTAATGGTCTGCCCTGTGATTGGAATATTGTGATTAGGACAGTATGGTACACCTGTTCTTGCGTATAGAAGACGCAGGTAGTCATAGATTTCTGTCACAGTTCCAACCGTAGAACGTGGGTTGTTGGACGTTGTTTTCTGGTCGATGGAAATTGCTGGAGATAATCCTTCAATTAACTCAACATTTGGTTTTTCAACACCACCTAAGAACTGTCTTGCGTATGCGGAAAGGGATTCTACATAGCGTCGTTGTCCTTCGGCGTAAATCGTATCAAAGGCAAGTGAGGTCTTTCCACTTCCTGAAAGACCTGTCATTACTACCATTTTATTGCGAGGTATTTCCAAGGAAATATTCTTGAGGTTATTCTCCTTGGCACCTCGTATTGTAATCTTATCTAATTCCATTACTTCTTTACCTCCTCACAAAGGTCACTTAACATCACCCAAGCCTCACGCGGGGAAAGATTATCTGGGTCAACTTGTTTGAGTTTCTCCATTAAAGCTTCCGTACGTGGATCTTCTTTATGCATTTCTACCAATTGATAGTTTTGTTGTACAACTCTCTTGGTTGACTCTAATTCCTTCTGTAAGTCTTTTGCCCGATTTAATACTGCATCTGGTAATCCTGCAAGTCTTGCGACGTTGATACCATAAGAATGTCCAGCAGGGCCTTCTGCCATCTTATATAAGAATGTGACTTCATCATTGTTTTCTTTTACTACAACATGCATATTCTTCACGTTTGGAAGGTTATCCGAAATCACTGTTAGTTCATGATAGTGTGTACTAAACATGGTTTTAGCGTGAATACAGGTCGCGATATATTCAATCATTGCCTGTGCTAATGCCATACCATCATAAGTAGATGTCCCTCGACCAATCTCATCGAATAAAATCAAGGATGAGGAAGTTGCCTCCTGTAGGGCTAGGTTAGCTTCTGACATCTCTACCATGAATGTAGATTGTCCACTGAGGATATCATCCGAAGCACCAATGCGTGTAAAAATCTTATCAAAGATAGGCATCATACAACTCTTTGCTGGAACGAAACAACCCATCTGAGCCATGATAACGATTAACGCAGTTTGACGCATATAGGTTGATTTACCACCCATGTTTGGACCAGTAATCAGTAAGATATCCTGATCCTTATGCATATCTGTAGAGTTTGCGACGTACTTTGGATTCTTCATCATATCATCCAAGATTGGATGCTTACCATTTTCAATGAAGAGATGGTCCTCATCAAACTGTGGACGAACATAACCATACTTCGCAGACACTTCTGCCATGGCAACCTGTGCATCAACCTCTGCTAAAAATTTACTTAACTTCTGTAGTCTTGGTAAGTATGCACGGATTTCATCTAATATCATTTGAAATAATTGCTTCTCAATACGAATCGCATTTTCTTCCGCATGTAAGATTGCGTCTTCTTTCTCTTTTAATTCTGGAGAGATAAAGCGCTCGTTATTCGTTAATGTTTGACGGCGGATATATCCCCAATCGTCTTGTACAGCTTGTGCAGCTGCTTTAGAAATTTCAATATAATAGCCAAAGACTTTGTTGTAGCCGATTTTGAGTGTTTTAATACCAGTTCTTTCTCTTTCCTTGGCTTCAAGCTCCGCAATGAATGTTCGACCGCTATGTTGAATCTTGCGTGCTTCATCAAGTTCAGCGTTATAGCCATCCCTAAACATTCCACCATCGCTAATCTGAACTGGCGGATTATCCACAAACGCATCCTTCAACTTCTGATAGAGTTCCTGTAGAGGATCAACTTTACGCTTTTCATCAAAAACCGTCTCATCTAATGCATGCATGATAGACGGTACTTCTGCTAAGGTCTTTGTTAGACGTTGACAATCTACCGCATTTGCCGTATTCATTGCACATCTAGCAATCAGTCTTTGTAAGTCATAAATATTGCTAAAACTATCACGCAACTGTTGTCTTTGCATGAAGTTTTGAATGAGCCATTCGGTCTTATTAAAACGTGCTTCAATCTTTTCTCTTAAAACAAGTGGCTTTTCAATCCACTTCCGTAGCTGTCTTGAACCCATCGCAGACTTACACATATCTAAAAATGACCATAGTGTAATTGCCTTACCATTTTCATGTAAGGATTGAACAAGTTCTAGATTCTGACGTGTCGCAAAGTCCATATATAATACTTCGTCTTCACGTTCGATGCGTGTTACCTGTAAGTGACCCAACATATGCTTCTGGGTATTTTCCAGGTAGTTTAGCATACGCCCATATGCTTGCATGTCGTAATCTTTGAGGATACCTTCCGTTAATGGTAGATACTCTTCTTTAATACATGTTTCGTCACAATAAGAAATGACAATCTGCAATTCTCTAAAACTCTTGAGTGTCTTTTCTTTAAAATCACTAGATACTACAACTTCACGTACATTTGAACGTAGTAGTGTCTGCATTAACAATACATCTTTATGTTCGATATTTTGTACATAGTTTTCACCTGTACTCATTTCTACAATTGCTAGCGAATACCCATATCCATAATCAGTAATCGCAGCTAAATATACAGAGGCTTTTTCATCAGAGATTTCCTGCATAACAGTACCTGGTGTAATCACACGAATGACATCACGTGTAACCAAACCAACCGCTTCTTTTGGATCTTGTGTCTGTTCACAAATCGCAACCTTAAAACCACGAGATACAAGTCTTGGGATATACGCAGCTGCCGCATGATATGGAATACCACACATCGGTACACGTTCCTCAACACCCGCATTCTTTCCTGTTAGTACAAGATCTAATTCTTTGGATGCAATCTTTGCATCATCAAAGAACATCTCATAGAAATCGCCTATGCGATAGAACAAGATTGCGTCTTCATATTCTTTTTTGACTGCAAGATACTGCTGCATCATCGGTGTATAATTTTCTGCCATATTCGCCTCTCAAAACATATGTATTATAGCATAATTATGCCCATTCCTTATGGCCGAAGACTATGCTGACAGTATCATCTTAGATATATTTTTTACTATTTCGACTATAATCGAAATGCTAGCCAAAATCATGAAATGTTTCGACTATAGTCGAAACATGAACCTAGTATCTAATATAAAAACTCTACAGTTAGAATTCACTGTAGAGTCATTGATTTATTATTTTCCTACATCACTGTGCGCAAGGAATTGATAATTCCTTTATGCAAGAAATACGATTTTGCGCCATAGAGTAAAGTATAAATATTTTCATCATGTGTGATACTAATTGAACCAAGATTCATTAGTTCTTTTTCATGTACAATTTCTTTGTCATATACCGTAATTACAAGTGAAGTTGCATCCGCTTCTACATGTCTGTCTCTTATACAC
>CALBKL010000412.1 GCA_937895985.1 uncultured Solobacterium sp. | reverse complement strand
AGTCATTAGAAGCAGGCCTACGTCCTATCTTATTAATTAATAAGATGGATAAGCAAGATGCTCGTGCTAACGAAGTTATCGATGAAGTTTATGAATTATTCCTCGAACTAAACGCAACAGATGATCAGTTAGACTTCCCAATCCTATTTGGTAAGGCTAGAGAGGGTATTGTTAATTATGAGCAGGATGGTACAAATGAAGATATTGTCCCACTATTTGAAACAATTATCCATCATACACAAGCTTATCCAAACTTGATTGAAGAGCCAGTACAGATGCAGATTAGTGCACTTGCGTATGATGATTATATTGGACGTTTAGGTATTGGACGTGTATATAAAGGTACATTAAAGGCTGCGACATCGTATACAGTATGTAATGCGGATGGTAGTGCACACCAAGGCAAGACAAATCAGGTCTTTATCTACAAGGGATTAAGTCGTGTTCCAGTTGATGAAATCCAGTGTGGTGAAATTTGTATGATTTCTGGTATCCCTGACATTAATATCGGTGATACAATCTGCCCTCAAGGTGCTCCAGATCCAATGCCAATGTTAAAGATTGAAGAGCCAACACTATCCATGAACTTCATGGTTAATGATTCTCCATTTGCTGGACAGGTTGGTAAGTTTGTCACTTCACGTAATATTCGTGAACGCTTAGATAAAGAACTTGAAGTAAATGTTGGTTTAAAGGTTGAAGATACAGATTCTACAGATACATTCAAGGTATCTGGTCGTGGTGAATTACACTTAACAATCTTATTAGAGCAGATGCGTCGTGAAGGTTTTGAAATTGCAGTATCACGTCCTGAAGTTATTATGAAGAAGATTGATGGTGTTACATGTGAACCTATCGAAGAAGTTGTAATTGATG
This sequence comes from uncultured Solobacterium sp., assembly GCA_937895985.1. Next base: position 21,406 of record CALBKL010000412.1, on the reverse strand, counting down.
TTCCTACAGAATATTCTGGTTCTGTTATTTCTGCCCTCAATGTACGTAAGGGTATCCTTTCTGACATGGAAGAAATTGGTACATACACACGCATTACTTATAAGTGTCCTACACGTGGATTGATCGGATTTAGATCCGACTTCATCAATATGACACATGGTGAAGGTACTATGGTACAGCGTTTAGATGGTTATGAACCATTTAAGGGTGAAATTCCACAGCGTGAAAATGGTGCTCTCATTTCTACGGAAACAGGCAGTGCTATGACATACGCTCTTTGGAATATTCAGGAACGTGGGCAGTTATTCATCGGTGCACAAACACCTGTATATGAAGGTATGATTATTGGTGTATCCGCTAAGAATATGGATATGGGTGTTAACCCGATCAAGAATAAGAAGATGACTGCGGTTCGTTCTACTGGTAATGATGAAGCCATGAAGCTTGTTCCACCACGTATCATGTCATTAGAAGCTGCGATTGAGTTTATCAACGATGATGAACTTGTAGAAATTACACCAGAAGATATTCGCATTCGTAAGAAGTATTTAACCGAAATCGATCGTAGAAGACACGCTCGTGAAATCGGAAAGATTGAATCTGAAATGTAATTGATATATCCTGTTATCGAAAGATAGCGGGATTTTTTCTTTCAGAGGTCATGAAGATGAAAATAGAAGAATTATTAGAAGAGTTGAAAAAAGATCCACGGAATAAAGAATATACAAAGAACGGATATAGTCCTATCTTACAGGTAGATGCTAGCGCAAAAATCTTAATTATCGGACAAGCTCCAGGGTCACATGTAGAAAGATCAGGAATTCCTTTCGATGATCAATCTGGTATTCGCTTACGTAAGTGGATGGGAATTGATGATAAAGAATTCTATAGCAAGGATATCGCAATCTTACCAATGGACTTCTATTATCCTGGTAAGGCAAAAACAGGTGATTTACCACCACGCAAGTTTATTGCGCAAGAATATCATGAGAAGTTTTTAAAGTTAATGCCAAATATTGAATTGACGTTGTTGGTTGGAAAGTATTCTATCGATTATTATCTTGGTAAAGAGAAAAAGAAGAATTTAACGGAAACAGTAGAAAACTATCAAGAATATCTACCAAAGTATTTTCCAATTGTTCATCCAAGTCCACTCAACTTTCGATGGCTTGGTAAAAATCCTTGGTTTGAAGAGAAAACTGTGAAAGAACTGCAAAAACGAGTTCGTCAAATTTTAAAGTGAATACCGCAGATACTGCGGTTTTTCTATGCTACAAACATATATAAAATAGAGTATAAATGATAAGGCAAAGCCTTGAAGGTGTATAATATTTATCATAAGTTAAAAAGAAACAACGAATCGAAAGGAGATATTGAAATGAAATGTGCAATTTTTATGGCAGATGGATTTGAGACCTGTGAAGGACTGATAACAGTTGATTTATTACGTCGTGCAGGTTTGATGATTGATATGATTTCGATGAATGAGACACTGACAGTTACAACATCTCATCAAGTGAAGATTCAGGCTGATAAACTGTTTAGCGAGTTTCAAAATGAATATGATGTTATGATTTTGCCGGGTGGAAAATTAGGTACACAAAATCTTGAAAACAATCAGAAACTCGTTGATTTATATGAAGCACACTTTAAAGCTGGAAAGTTATCCTGTGCAATCTGTGCAGCACCATCAATTTTAGGCCATCGTGGTTTATTAAAAGATAGAAAGTATACTTGTTATCCAACTTTTGATGAACCAAGCTTTAACGGTGAATACCAACAGGTATTGGCTGTGAAAGATGGCAATTTGATTACAGGTCGTGGTATGGGTGCGACGATTGATTTTGCATTAAAAATCATTGAAACACTATGTGATAAACAAACATTAGAAAATGTAAAGAATGGGATCCAGTATGAACACTCATTCTTACAATCAGAAAAGGAGTAAGAACATGAGCGCAGCAGAAAGATTAATACGTTATTGCAAGATTGATACACAATCAGATCCTGCAAATGAACAAGAAACACCTTCCTCAAAGAAACAATTCGATTTAGCAAATCTACTCGTTGAGGAATTAAAAGAATTAGGTTTACAAGATGTATCGGTAGATGAACATTGTTATGTATACGCAAAGTTACCATCAAATATAGATAAAGTGGTTGATACAGTAGGCTTTATTGCACATATGGATACAGCCCCTGATTTTAGTGGCACTAATGTGAGTCCACGTATCATTGAAAACTTTGATGGTCAGGATATTGTCTTAAATCCAGAGGTAACATTATCGATGGAACGTTTCCCATGGATGAAGGAATTCAAGGGTAAGCGTTTAATGGTAACAGATGGTACTACATTGCTTGGTGCAGATGATAAGGCTGGTATTACATCCATTATGGAAGCTCTTGTATACTTGCATGAACACCCAGAAGTAAAGCATGGTGAGATTGCGATTGGATTTACACCAGATGAAGAAATTGGAAATGGTCCACGCTTCTTTGATGTAAAGAAGTTTGGTGCCAAGTTTGCATATACGATGGATGGTGGAACAGTACGTGAATTATCGGATGAAACATTTAATGCGGCATCTGCAGTATTACATTTCAAGGGACGTTCTATTCACCCGGGTTCCGCAAAGAATCGTATGATCAATGCGGCAAAGCTTGCATGTGAATACCAAGCAATGATGCCTGCACATGCAGTACCTGAACATACAGAGTTATGGGAAGGTTTTATCCACCTTCATGATATGAAGGGTGATGTAGAAAATGCACAGTTAGAATACATTATTCGTGATCATGATTATCAAAAGTTAACAGCGAAGAAAGAGTTGATGTTAAAGGCTGCTGAATTCATCAATACGAAGTATGGTGAAGGTACTGTAACGATTGAAATCAAGGATAGCTATCGCAATATGAAGGAAGTGTTGGATAAAGATCCAACTGCAGTTATCGTTGCGAAGAAGTCCATGGAAGAGTTAGGAATTCATATTCTACAAGAACCAATCCGTGGTGGTACGGATGGTGCACAGCTTTCCTTTATGGGACTGCCGTGTCCAAACATTGGCTGTGGTGGTGGAAACTTCCACGGTCGCTTTGAATACTGTGTGATTGATGAGTTAGAACTATCCATACAAGTTATCTTGAAGATTATTCAGAATGTAGCAGAGGTATAATATGATTTGTACATGTACAATTAATCCATCATTAGATTATTACATGGAGTTTACTGATCCAATTGAAGCAGGGAAAACAAATCGCTCTGATTTGGAATATTATGAAGCAGGTGGCAAGGGAATCAATATTTCTATCGTGTTAAGTAACTTAGGAGTGCCATCCCGTGCATTTGGCTTCCTAGGTGGCTTTACTAAAGATTTTTATATTCGCTTATTAACGAAGTATCAGGACATTCGTCCTAACTTCTCCTATATCGATGGCAATACACGTATCAATGTAAAGTGTAATTCTACAACCGATACAAACATGAATGCATGTGGTCCATATATTCAAGATAAAGATTTAGATAATCTAGCAGGAAAACTAAATACTTTGTATGAAAACGATGTACTAGTATTGGCTGGAAATACACCATCGTATACTGTTGAACAGATGGTATCCATCTTAAAGAAGTTACAGGCAGATGGCGTCAAGGTTGTATTGGATACAGATGCAGAGCTTGTAAAGAGTATGTTATCAACAGGCATTTTCTTATTGAAGACAACAAAGGAAGAAGTAAAAGACCTTGTATCCTATCCTGTTGAAACAACAGAAGATATGGTACGTGCCGCAAAAGACTTACATGCTCAAGGGGTTGAAAACGTAATGATACTAGATATCAGTGGTAATGCGGTTCTAGCATCAAAGGAAGGAACGTTCCAGTGTGAAGTATTAGACCCAACAACAATCGTCAATACAGTAGGAACTGGAGATTCTCTCGTTGCAGGATTCTTAATGGAATATAACCGCTCTAGAAATATCGTAGATAGCTTCCAATTTGGCGCATCCTGTGGATCTGCCACAGCGTATTCTAAAGGTTTGGCTACACGTGAAAAGATTGAGTCTTTCTCTAATTCCGTTGAAGTTCGAAAAATAGATTGAGTTTTTAGATTATGCTATACTAAAACGCAAAGAAAAGAGGTATCAAATGAAAAAAATCTTAACATGCTTATTAGCGGTCGTATTACTAGCAGGCTGTTTCAATAAAACTGATAGTAAGAAGAATACATCTTCCGACGCACTAACGATTACAAATAAAGTCTCCTTGACATCTACAAAAGCAGACATGAAGGGTTACAAGTGGATTCGTAATGATGTTGCTGACTTCCAGTTAATTTCACTTAAGGAATCTTTACGTATGTTTGAAGAGGGTGGAACTGGCATTCTCTATTATGGATACACAGAATGTGCTTGGTGTAATCGTGCGGTTCCTGAGTTAAATGAAGTTGCAAAGGAATTAAATCTAACTATTTATTACGTTGACGCATCCGCAAAGGTTGAAAAAGAAGACTATAAAAAGTTATTAGAATATATTGATCCTGTATTAAAGGTAAATTCTTCTGGTGAAAAAGGCTTCTATGTACCTGCGGTAATTGGTGTTAAGAATGGTAAGTTAACTGACTACCATGTATCACTCTTAGATAGTTTTGAATTATCAAAGGATGATCCAAATAAGCAGTTATCCGATGCACAAAAGCAGGAATTACAGGATATCTATCGCAATATTGCAAAATCAGTCGCTGACTAATGAATCGAAGGTTTGACCATTTGGTTAAACCTTTTTCCTTTTGAAGTGACATCCTACATTGAAGTGTAGCGATGATTATGCTATTTTAAGTGCAAAGATGAGGGAAGTATTATGCCGAAATTATTAACTGTAATTATTCCATGTTATAACGAAGAAGAAAATATCAGATATTTCTATGAAGAATTCTGTAAGAATGATGCTTACTTTTTGAAACATGCAATCATGTATCAATTGATTTTTGTGGATGATGGTTCAACAGATGGAACTGTTACAGAAATCAAGAACTTACACCAAAAGGATAAGCGTGTAAAGCTCCTCTCATTTTCTCGTAACTTTGGTAAGGAAGCCGCAATCTATGCAGGTCTACAACATGCCTCAGGAAACTTAGTTGCGATTATGGATGTCGACTTACAAGATCCACCATCATTACTACCGCAGATGATTGATGAGATTTTTGCAGGTGCAGATCAAGTTGTTGCTAGACGTACTGCACGCCAGGGGGAACCTCGCATCCGTTCCTGGTTTGCGAAATTATTCTATAAAATCTTAAATTGTTTCTCACAGACAAAAGTCATGGATGGCGCAAGAGACTATCGTGTTATGAATACACGTGTGGTGGAAGCTGTTCTTTCCGTTACAGAAAAGAATCGCTTCTCAAAAGGAATCTTTAGTTGGGTTGGTTTTAACACAAAGTGGGTTGAATATGAAAATGTACAGCGTAAATACGGTCAAACCAAGTGGTCATTTTGGCAGTTATGGAAATACGCATTTGACGGTCTAACCGCATATTCTACAGCACTATTATCCATGTCTTCTTTTGTGGGAGTGCTGTTTTGTGTCCTTTCATTTTTGATGATTATCTTTGTTGTGATTCGTAAGTTAATGTTTGGTGACCCTACTGCTGGTTGGCCATCACTGGTATGTATTATCTTACTGGCATCTGGACTACAACTATTATCCATTGGGGTGATTGGCCAATATCTAGCGAAGACATATATGGAAGTGAAGAATCGTCCAGTATATATCGTAAAAGAAAAACTATAGGAAACTTGTGATGATAAAGAAACAACTATATGAATCGGATAGTGTCGATTTGAGGATTCGGGAAGTGATTCCAGTTTCATTTTTTAATCGTTCCCCAAAATCAATCGTCTATAGCATTTATCATCATGGAGAGTATGAGTGTATTGGGGAATGTGATTTACGACTAGGCATGGATGAAGAATTATACTATGCAGGAAATATAGGCTATCGTATCTACGAAGGATTTCGTGGTCATCACTATGCCTATCATGCATGTAAGCTACTGCTACAAATCGCAAAAGAGGAATATCACTTTCGTAAAGTGATTATCACATGTTCACCTGATAATATCGCAAGTGATAAGACAATACAATCTCTACACGCAGAACTACTACAGACGGTGAATGTTCCCAAACATCATTGGCTGTATCGACGTGGAGAGAAAGTTAAGAATATCTATTTATTGACACTCTAATTTAGAGAATGAAACGGAGTTTGGTATAATACTTTTATGAAGAAATTATGGCGAGTACTGACAGGGCGATTAATGGTAGTCATCCCACTTATCCTATTACAGTTGGGATTTTTTGTAATACTGTTTTATGGTTCTACAACTTATGGAACTGCAATGCCAGTGCTTGATATCTTAGCGCTGATTATCGCAATCTATATTATCAATCGAAGAAACGATCCATCGTATAAGATTGGTTGGTTATTATTGGTTCTAGCTGCACCAGTGATTGGAGTTCCACTCTACCTGATTACTGGAAACCGTAAGGTACCGAAAAAACTACATCATGGAACCGTACGTGCAACACGTTCCCTTTCAGATCTAATCAAACCAGATGAATCGATACTTGATGATATCCACGATGAAGACGCAAAACAGATCTTCCGGTATGGGATTCGCGGTGGTGGTTTTCCAGTCTATGAACACACTACAAGCACCTATTTCAAGAGTGGTGAAGAATGGTATCCAGTATTTAAAAAAGAGCTTTCTAGCGCTAAGCATTTTATCTTCTTGGAATACTTCATTATTAATCAAGGCTGGATGTTAGATGATTTGGTTGCGTTACTTGAGGAAAAGGTTCAACAGGGTGTCAAAGTTGTGATGATCTATGATGACTTTGGGGCCTTGGATATCCCAATTCACTTTGATAAACAACTTCAAAAACGTGGAATTGAAACCTATCGTTTTAATAAGATTCGTCCATCTCTAGCAGCCTTAATGAATAATCGTGACCACCGAAAGATTACGGTGGTAGATAACCGTGTTGCCTTTACAGGTGGTGTAAATATCTCAGATGAATATATCAACCGTCATCGTCGTTTTGGTTATTGGAAGGATAGTGCCATCATGATTGAGGGTGATGCGGTATGGTCCTTTACATGTATGTTCTTAGGGATGTATACCTATGTGCGTGGCACAAATGATAGTATTGATTACGAACAGTATCACTTGCAGTATGAATATCCTGCAAACACAAAGGGTTTCTATCAACCATACTCTGATACACCTACAGATGAAGAACCATTTGCCTTAAATGTGCATTTAAATATGATTCAGCACGCAAAGGAATATATCTATATCGATGCACCATACTTAATCTTAACGGAGTCAATGAAGACTGCACTAAAGATGGCTGCGAAGAATGGTGTGGATGTGCGTATTTTAACACCACATATCCCGGATAAAAAGTTTGTATTCCAGATTACACGTGGTCATTATTTCGATTTAATTTCAAATGGTGTTAAAATCTATGAGTATACACCAGGCTTCAATCATGCCAAGAATATGGTGGCTGATGATAAATTCGGTATCGTGGGTACAGCGAATACAGACTATCGTAGTTACTTCCTACACTTTGAAAATGGTGTGGTGATGTATGATACAGATTCTGTATATAAGATGAAAGAAAATTTCTTAGAAGCACTTGAAGTATCACAAGAAGTTACATATGAAGAGGTGCGTGATACAGTATGGATCGTAAAGGTATTTAGAGCGGTTCTAAATGTATTTATCCCATTAGTATAAAAAAGAGGTTATATGGAAAAGATTGGTTTAGTATTGGAAGGCGGCGGTATCCGTGGAGCGTATACTGCAGGTGCCGTAAAGTGGTTAAACGATAACAATATTACATTTGATTATGGCGTTGGTATTTCGAGTGGTTCGGTATATCTAGCGCTGTATTGGCAGGGTGAAACAAAGATTGCCTATGATTTAGCGACGAAATACTCTATCGCATCAGATATCGTTGGCTTAAAAGCATTATTCAAAGAAGGTCATTTTGTGGCGTATAATCATCTATTTAATGATGTGTTAAAGAAAGAAGCACATATGACAATCCAGCCACTGTTAGATCAAAAAGCAAATATTGAAGTGGGTTGTTATGTGTTAGATGAAGGCAAGACTGTTTACTATGGCATTGATGAAATGGATGATAGTATGCAAGTATTGTTAGGTAGTTGCGCACTTCCAATCGCTTCCGCGATTGTAAACTATCGTGGTAAGAAGTTACTCGATGGTGGTATTACAAAGATGATTCCTATTGAACGTGCTTTAGAACAGGGATGCACAAAGACACTTGTCATCACTACAAAGCCAAAGGACTATGTTCGCAAGCCAGCAAGTAGAATTGTGGAATTCTTAATGCGCATTATCTATCATAAGTATCCGCAAATTGCTAAAGACTATCATGTTCGTCATTTAAATTATTATCATCAAGTTGAAATTATCAACCAACAAGTAGAACAAGGTAAAGCAGTACATATTCTACCATCACAGAATATCAAGGTATCTCGCTATAAGGGTGATGTTGAAAAGACAAAGGCATTATATGAACTTGGCTACAACGATATGGAAGCTAGACGTGAAGAAATTCTAAAGTTCTTACAGAAATAAGTGATAAAAAAGTCCGACTAATCATCGGACTTTTCATTTAGGTATTTTTGATAATTTGTAGCACTTAATACATTTTCCTTTGGCATGTTTTTCTCATCAGACCAACTTGCAATATACAAGGAGTAATACTCATCATAAGTAAGATTCGAGTCAACGATTGCCTTGGCTAATGACTTTCCAAGGTAACGAAGCTGGTTTGTTTCAGACTTATTGCCAGTAATGGCTGCCTTTGAGACTGGATAACGTAAGATGAATCCATATTCTGCTGCGTGTTCTTTGAGCCATTGATAGGTGTTTGTCTGTGAGAAGGCACCACCTTCATATGTAGGACTTACATCTGCAGCGTAGCCAGTTTGTTGTTCAGATTGTCCAGGGACATCCGCATATAAGTTTGCGACATCTGCGTTATAGGAGCTGTAGATATCCTTTAATGCCTGATAGGATACATATCCTGTTGACGCAAAGAATGGAACTTTATTTTGAATGCTTGCGGCAGAGAGTGCTTCAAAGTTCTTTGCGGCTTCTGCACGTAACTGTACACCTTGCGATGCGTATTGAAGATCGATTGTCTCTAAATCTTCTGGTACGTATTCTACAGGTAGATTATTCTTCTGATTCACAAGAACAGTGATAGAAGAAGGGTCGGATACGATGTTCTCCGTATTAGGCACAATGAACGTGTTTGATAAAGTGAAGGAATCTTTGGAGTTTGTATCACGATGTAGAACACAATCATCGATATATACTTTTTCATCCCATTGATAATCGAATACGAGTAGAGGTGTTATTTCCCAATATTCTAGATTCTTAAAGAGATTGAGAATCTGTGCTTGTTCATATCCCTTATCCTTAAGGCGACTTACAAGTAAGAAATCTTCTGCCGTTAGTGCACGATTATCTTTTATAGATGTATACAGTTCTAGATAATCTGAATTGACTGACTTTTTATCTAGTGCATTTGCAAGTGAGACGGAATAGTATTTATTATCTAGGATTTCTTTTGTTAGTTTTTCGTGTTTAATCTCTTTGATTTGGGTATTTGTATAACCGAGTCCCTTTAACTTTGAATTGGTAATCAGGTTTGGTAATACCAACGCAGTTACTAGAATACAAAGCACAATCACAAGACCAATCAGAATTTCGGGACGAATATGGCGTCTTGGTTTTCTACGTTTTCTGGGTGGATTGATTGTACCACTACTATGTGATACTTTTTGGGGATTTTTATTATAGTTTGTCATAGTTCACCTCAAATTCTTTCCATATTGATGAAGTAGGGGCTGCTTGTACTACGATAGGGGTTTTTAAGGTTGGATGTGGAAATGTTAAACGGAATGCGTATAACCCAATCGGACCTTTTGTTGTATGTGGGTTGTAACGTTGATCATGAATTAATGGTAATTTGCGACTAGCGAATTGAACGCGAATCTGATGGGATCGACCTGTACCAAGTACGATATGTACAAGAGACTTCTTTCCTTTTTGGTTAATGACTTGATAGGATAGATGACATTTCTTGCCATGTTTTGCGTCAGTTACACTGACGGTATTGGTGCGTGTATCCTTGGATAGATAATCTTCTAACGTATCACTCTTCTTTGCAGGAATACCATCGAGAATGGCGAGGTATTCTTTCTTGAGTTGGTGTGTTCGAACAGATTCGGATAAACGAGAAGCTGCTTTGGAGGTCTTCGCAAATACCATGACACCACCAACCGGTCGATCTAAACGATGTACTAGACCACAATATACGTTACCTGGTTTTTGATATTTCTCTTTGAGATATTCTTTACACATGGTTAATAAATCCATGTCGTGAGAATCATCTTCCATAACAGGAATATTGATTGGTTTCTCCACACACAAGACGTGGTTATCTTCGTAGAGGACGTTAATCATTTTCTCTGCCAACTGCCATAGATTCCACATGGGAGTAGTAAATCGCGATTTGCGATTGGAAGGGCAATTTCGCCTGTTTCCACAATACCATTTGGATGATCTGGCAAAATCATTGTACGAAGTGTGTTATCTAAAACAATGGAAGAGAAACCAGTTGTATAGCTGTTGATTAAGAAGAATAGGGCATTGTCATCAAGAATCTCTGCACAAGCCTGAATGAGCTTTGTGACTTCTTTTTCAAACTTCCACATTTCACCATTTGGACCTCTTCCATAGGAAGGTGGATCCATTAAGATTCCGTGATAAGTATGACCGCGACGTTTTTCACGTTCCACGAACTTTAAGCAATCATCAACGATGAAACGAATCTTATTATTTTGAAGACCACACAAGTCACGATTTTCTTTTGCCCATTGCACCATACCCTTAGATGCGTCTACGTGCACAACTTCTGCAGCACCAGCCTTGGCACATGCCATGGTAGCACCACCAGTGTAGGCAAAAAGATTAAGAACACGAATCTCTTCATTTGGATATTTCTTGATTAAATCAGACATCCAATCCCAATTCACTGCTTGTTCAGGGAATAAGCCAGTATGTTTAAAACCGGTTGGGGATACCTTGAATGTAAGATCTTTATAATTGATAGTCCATGATTCTGGAAGCTTCTTGCGATACTCCCAATGACCACCACCTTTATCCGAGCGATGATAGATGGCATCTGTATCTTGCCATAGGTTTGTATTCTGCTTTGCTGGCCAGATTGCTTGTGGGTCTGGACGTCTTAAAACGATACCTTTCCACTGCTCTAATTTTTCGCCATTTCCTGCATCAAAGCAGGTATAATCTTTCCATTGATTTGCTATTCTTGACATGGGGTTACCTCTTTGCTCATTATACCATGAACTGCACGCTTTCCTTAGGGGTTTCAGAAAAGAAAATAATATATTTACATTGTGCTACAGCCCCTCATTGAGGGTAGTCAATGGTATAATAGAACCTACGGGAAATAGATTCACCGAAAATGTTATTTTGAATCAAAATGAAGTAATGCAGAATGTGGAGTATGTAGCGATGATTGATATAAATAGTTTAAATGAAAACCAAAAAGATGCGGTCTTATCTAAAGAAAAGTACCTGAGAATTATTGCGGGTGCAGGTTCAGGTAAGACGAGAGTTTTAACGATGCGCATTGTGCATTTAATTGAAGATGAAAATGTTTGGCCGACGAAGATTTTGGCAATTACATTTACCAATAAAGCAGCGAATGAGATGAAAGAACGTGTTCGTAATATGCTTGCTAGTCAGACAAGTGCACCATGGGTAAGTACAATCCACTCCTTATGTGTACGCATTCTACGCGAAGATATTATTGCGATGGGATATCCACGTAACTTTACTATCATGGATACGGAAGACCAAAAATCTGTACTCAAGGAAGCTTACAAGTTACAGGGAATTGATGCGACAACCTATTCCTATAGTTCGATGTTAGATTACATTGCGAATAATAAAACGGCAGATATTGCACCAGAAAGAGCACGCGTTTTAGCTGGTGATTATCATGCGGATAAAGTGAAGGCAGAAGTATATACGTTCTATGATAAACGTCAAAGAGATTTATATGCATTGGATTTTGATGATTTGATTCTATGGACTGTTCGCATGTTTGCGAAATTCCCAGAAATCTTAGAAAAGTGGCAAAGACATTTTAACTATATCCTGGTAGATGAGTTCCAGGATATCGATAAAAAACAATATGAATTAATCAACCAATTAACAGGTCCAAATAATAACCTACTTGTAGTAGGTGATCCAGACCAGACAATCTATACATGGCGTGGTGCGGATGTAAATATCATTATGAACTTTGCTAAAGATTATCCACAAGCGAAAACAATCATTTTAAATGAGAATTATCGTTCTGTTGAGGCAATCCTCAATGGCGCAAATTCCGTTATCAAAAATAATAAATATCGTGTTGATAAAGAACTCTTTACCAATCGTCACAGTGATGAAAAGATCACCCATTATTCTGCAGCGAGCGATGAATATCAAGCAGCTTGGATTGCAGGTAAGATTTCTAGTTTACATCGTGAAGGAAAGAGTTATCATGACATTGCGATTTTATATCGATCCAATTACTTATCTCGTTCCTTAGAAAAAGCACTACTCGATGAAAGAATTCCATATATCATCTATGGTGGTACACGCTTCTATGAACGTCAGGAAGTTAAGGATGCGCTATGTTATCTACGTATGGTAACGATAGCAGATGATCTTGCGTTACAACGTATTCTCAATCGTCCAAAGCGTGGAATTGGAAATAAGACGATGGATTTGATTGTGGAAACTGCACGAGCAAGAAATACTTCTATGTATGAAGTATTAAAAGATAGTTCTCTATTTAGTGGCAAGATGTTAACGACAATGATAAACTTCGTAAACATGGTCGAATCATGGCGTAAACGCGCAAATAGTGGTGAGATTGAAATCTTTAAACTGTTTGAACAAATCATTGAAGAAAGTGGCTATCGTGCGATGTTAACTGAAGCCAAGGAACAAGACCGCATTGAAAACTTAAAAGAATTAATTGACGACGTTAAAGAATTCTCTGAGACATATCCAGAAAGTACTCTAGATGAATACTTACAATTAGTATCCCTCTATGGAGATCGTGAAGAGACACTGGCAAGTGACTTTGTACAGTTAATGACAGTCCATGCGGCTAAGGGCTTGGAGTTTGATACTGTGTTTATTTCCGATATGAATGAAGGTATATTTCCAAATGAAAGAGCAGTAAATGAAAGTCATCGTGGTGTGGAAGAAGAAAGACGTCTTGCGTACGTAGCCTTTACAAGAGCTAGAAATAAACTCTATTTAACTGAAGCAGGTGGATTCTCTATGATATTGCAGCGTGTACGAACAACCTCACGCTTTATCGAAGAAATTGATGCAGAATACATTGAACATTTAGGCTCTAGTATGCATGCAGGTAATGTACAAAGAGATGTTCGTTTATCAGAAAGTTTATTTGATAATGGTGCTTCATCTTTTACACAACAGATGGCAAAGGCAAAACCTTCGGGATTAAAGAAGGGTGATAAAGTCGTTCACGCAAAGTTTGGTGAAGGCTTAGTCATCAGTATCAAAAATGAGATTGCGGAAATTGCATTCCCGTATCCATTTGGAGTCAAGAAGGTTGCAGCAGGACATCCAAGTATCAAGAAAAAGACAGATTTAAGGAGTTAACATGAGCGAAGATAAATTAGAACTTATGCGACAGATGGTCGCACAGTTAAATCAAGCAGCTGATGCCTACTATGATGGTAAGGCAGAACAGATGACTGACTATGAATGGGATGCCTTATTTGATCGTCTGAAAAAATTAGAAGAAGAAACTGGTGTTGTATTAGAAGATTCGCCAACGATGAAAGTTTCTAGTGATCATACTGCAGGTCAAAAAGAGGCTCATGAATTCTTGGCTTTATCACTTGCGAAAACGAAAAAACCAGAAGAAGTTGAAAAGTGGGCAGAAGGAAAACCGATCTGGATTTCCTGGAAATTAGATGGTTTAACACTTGTTGTGACATATGATAACGGAAAGTTAAGTAAAGTCGTTACCCGTGGAGATGGTCATATTGGTACAAACATTACCCATTTGTCCACGGCAATCCATGGAATTCCACAGACTATCTCTGAAAAGGGACATCTTGTCATTCGTGGAGAAGCGGTAATTTCGTATGAAGACTTTAATCAGTTTGTGATGGAGTCTGGCGAAGATTACGCAAATCCAAGAAACCTTGCGTCCGGTTCATTAACCCTAAAAGATATTGAAGAGGTTAAGAAACGTCAGATTCATTGGATTCCATTTACACTTGTGTACACGGAAAAAGAAATTACTTCTTGGGGCAAACGTATGGACTATATGGAGAAGCTAGGCTTCCAAGTTGTTGAACGTGAGTGTGTAAAACATCCAACACTTGCAAATATCAATGCAGAAATTGAAAAGTTTACAAAGAAAGTTACAAATGCAATCAATCCATATCCAGTGGATGGTTTGGTTGTTGTCTATGATGATACAGAATATGCGGCAGGTGGTTCTGTAACAGGACACCATGCGACTAGAGCAGGTTTTGCGTTTAAGTGGCAAGATGAATCTGTACTCTCCAAACTCGAATATATCGAGTGGTCTTGTGCGGCATCAACGATTACACCAGTAGCGGTATTTGAACCAGTAGAAATTGAAGGTACGACGGTAAAACGTGCCTCCCTCTGTAATATCAGTGAGTGTAAACGTTTAGGGATTGGTGATGCAGGTAGTGAACTTGAAGTCATCAAAGCAAATAAGATCATCCCTAAGGTCATCAGTGTGAAACATGCGGTTGGAAGTTTCCATATCCCAGAAACCTGTCCTGTATGTCATAGTAAGACAATTGTGGATATGAGTGAGCGTGGTACAGAAACACTCAAATGTACAAATCCAAGCTGTCCTGCCAAAAAACTGAAGAAATTCAATCGCTTTGTGTCAAAGGCAGGTATGGATATCGATGGTATCTCAGAGCAAACACTAGCAAGATTCATCAATGAAGGATGGATTACAAAGTATGGAGATATCTTCCGCCTGTCTAAACATCGTGAAGAAATAACAGAGCTAGAAGGCTTTGGTGAAAAGTCTGCAGCGAATATTATGAATTCCATTGATAAGGCAAGAGAAATTGATGAGGCTAAACTCATCTATGCACTCAATATTCCTTTGATTGGCAAGGATGTTGCAAAACGATTACTCTCTGTCTATCCATTTAGAGAGTTAGTTGATATCGCAAGAAATACAGAGACAACAGAGGTATTTAGTTCCATTGATGGAATCGGACCAGAAAAATCCAATGCTTTTGTGAGTTGGTGCAAAGATCCAGAAAATATTGCACAACTTGAAGACCTGTTAGATGAAATTACAGTGCAGCGTTCCAATACAGTCGCAAGTGGTAATCTTTGTGAAGGACTAACCTTTGTTGTGACAGGGGATGTACATCATTATACAAATCGTAATGAGCTAAAGGACTATATTGAGTCACAGGGTGGTAAGGTAACAGGTTCTGTATCCAAATCAACCAATTATCTAATTAATAACGATGTGACTTCGTCATCATCCAAAAATACAAAAGCAAAACAACTCAATATTCCAATTCTTTCAGAAGAAGAGTTTATTGCACGTTTTGTAAAGGATTGATAACATTGATAAAATCGCTATTTAAGGCTAAAATATATCAGCGAGAAATGAGGTATAAATCATGGTAGAAAACAAAAACAGAGAATACTTCCAAAAGTTAGCGAACCAACTGATGTTTAATCTATCAGATGAAGAGGCAGACGAACTTGTAGGTGAGTTTGGAACACTTGAACAACAGTTTGCGCTTATGGAAGAAATTAATACAGACGGTGTAGAAGAAATGATTTATCCGTTTGAAGAACCAACAACATACATCCGTCATGATGAAGCAGATCATGTGATCTCTCAAGATGATGCGATGAGAAATGTAACGAAGAAATTGGAAGGACATTTTGTTCTACCAAAGGTGGTGAAGTAATGATTAAAGATATGGTAAATCATCCAGCAGATAGTACTGCTCGCTGTGAAGAAGCTTACGCAAAAGCACAGGAATTACAAGATAAACTAAACGCAGTTATCACATTTGTTGATCCAAAGGAACAGCTAAGTCAATTACCGGAAGGTGGTTTACTGCATGGTGTCCCAATCGCTATCAAAGATAACGTAAATACAAAGGGAATTCGTACAACTTCAGGTTCACGTATTCTCTCTAACTACTTTCCAATCTATGATGCGACAATCACAAAGAAATTACGTGAAGCTGGTGCAGTATGTATTGCGAAGGCATCTATGGATGAACTCGCAATGGGTGGCACAAACTTAACATGCTTTACAGGTGCAGCACATAACCCATGGGATACACGTCGTATGACAGGTGGATCTTCTGGTGGCTCTGCAGCGCTTGTGGCAGCTGGTGTTGTGCCAATGGCAATCGGTTCAGATACAGGTGACTCTGTTAGAAAACCAGCGTCTTATTGTGGTGTTGTTGGTGTAAAACCAACATACGGAAGAATTAGCCGTTACGGTATTATTCCATACGCATCCTCTTTAGATCATGTAGGTTACTTTACAAGATCCGTTGAAGATGCATGCATTACATTAGAAGTACTAGCAGGACGTGATGATTTAGATGTTACTTCTTCAAATCGTCCAGTGGAACAGTATACAGAAGCGCTCAATGACAGTATTCGCGGTAAGAAGATTGCGATACTTGGAAACGTTGTCGATAGCGTATCGAATCCAGAAACAGTCAAGCTATTTAACCAACTTGTAGATAAGCTCAAGGCAGCAGGTGCTGTGGTAGATATGTATCACTTTGATGATAAGCTCATGCGTGCAATCTTGCCTACGTACTATACAATCGCTAACTGCGAAGCAGCTTCCAATCACTCAAACCTAGACGGTATTCGTTTTGGTGTTCGTGAAGATGGCGCAAATATGCAAGAAATCATGACAAACTCACGTACAAAGGGCTTTGGACCTTTGATTCGTAGAAGATTTGTTATTGGATCCTATGGCTTATTTGAAGCAAACCAAGAGCGTATCTTCCGTAAGGCACAGAAGGTTAGACGCTTGATTGTCAATGCGATGAAAGAATGCTTTCAGGAATATGATTGTATTCTCGCTCCAGCTAGTGGCACAATCGCACCATTCATCGATGAAATCAATAATGATGATAAGTTATCAACTGACTACTTAGTAGCAGAAAATTACATGGCAATGGCAAACTTCTCTGGTGATCCATCGATGACAGTCCCAATGGGATTTGAAGAGGGTTGTCCAATTGGTGTAAACCTAACATGCCCAGCATGGCATGAGAGTACAATGTTTACAATTGCAAAGGCAATTGAAGATATTACAGGTTTAAAGGATTTGCAGACGGAGGTGAAATAATGGAATACGAAGCAACCATAGGTATTGAAATTCACTGTCAGTTAAAGACAAACACAAAGATGTTCTCTGGTGCGCCAACTTCCTTTGGCCGCAAAGCAAATACGTGTGTTAATGAGATCGACTTAGGTCATCCTGGAACACTTCCATCAGTGAATGTAGAAGCAGTTAAGAAAGCCATTCAAGCATGTACTGCACTACACTTGGAAATTGATCCACTTGTAAAGTTTGATCGTAAAAACTATTACTATTCCGATTTACCAAAGGGATTCCAGATTACTCAACAATTCCATCCAATCGGAAGAAATGGATATATTGAAATTAATACAAGCGCTGGTAAAAAGAAGATACGTATCGAACGTATCCACATGGAAGAAGATACAGCGAAGCAGTTCCACCTAACAAAGTTTTCATTATTAGACTTTAACCGTGCTGGAACTCCACTTATTGAAATCGTATCCTATCCAGATATGAAAACAGGAGAAGAAGCAGAAGCTTACGTTGAAGCACTTCGTCAGACACTATTCTATATCGGTGTATCCGATTGTAAGATGGAAGAAGGCTCCATGCGTTGTGATGTTAACGTTTCTATCGCACCAAAGGGTTCAGATAAGTTAGGTGTAAAAAACGAAATTAAGAACTTAAACTCTATCTCCCACGTCGGTAAAGCTGTAGAGTATGAAATTCAACGTCAGAAAGAATTACTAGAAGCAGGTGAAGTGATTCACCAGGAGACACGTCGTTACGACGAAAAGACAAATACTACTGTCATGATGCGTCGTAAGGAAGGTTCTGTAGATTATAAGTTCTTCCCTGAGCCAAATATTTTCCCAATACAACTAGATCCTGCTTGGATTCAAGATATTCAAGAACACATGCCAGAGCTTCCAGAAGCGAGAAAAGAACGTTATGCAAAACAATATGCATTAAGTGAACATGATATTCGTATTTTGATTGCTGATATGGAAATGTCTAAGTTCTTTGAAGAAGTTATGAAGTATACAACAAACGCAAAAGCTGCGTGCAACTGGCTATTAGGCGAAGTAAGCGCATGGCTCAATAAGCATGAAACAAGCATCGATAAATGTGAGTTAAAACCAGAAATGCTTGCCAAGATGATTGCGTTAGTGGATGAAGGTAAAGTATCCTCCGCACAGGCAAAACAATTATGCGATGACTTGATGCTAGGAAAAGATCCAGAAGTAGCAGCTGAAGAAAAGGGCTTGAAACAAGTCTCCGACAGTTCAGCGTTAACTGCGATGGTAAATGAAGTACTTGACGCAAATGCACAGGCAATCGAAGATTACAAGAATGGTAAGGGCCGTGCAGTAGGTTTCTTGGTTGGACAAGTCATGAAGAAATCTAAGGGACAGGCAAACCCAGGAATGGTATCTCAAATCTTAGAAGAAGAGCTCAAAAAACGCATTCATGAATAAGACTGGCGTATTTCTTGGAAAAAGAATACAATAAGTGTGGAGAGTAATATGACACAGAAAAACAAAAAACCCGGATTAAAACTTGTGCATATTGTATTTACAGTATGCTTGATATTGATTCTTGCGCCAGCGATTTACTTTGGTTGGATGCTAGCATCGACATATATGGATTCCCATTCACCAGTATTGGGTAACCGTTATGAAAATGATTTAAATCCTGCAATTACAAAGGATCAGCTAAAGCAAGTAGATGATGCAGTAGGTGCGCTTGAAGGTGTAACAGGTCATAGTGTACACCTAGCAACTGGAACATTACGTGTATACGTTGATGTAGCAGAGGAGTCAACAGCAGAAGTGGTTCAAGATGTGACAGGACGTGCTTATGAAGCAGTCGTCGCAATCTTAGATCCAAATGTATACTTCTCACAAGCCAATGACATGAAGATGTATGACTTAGAAATTCATACTTCTAACATGAAAGATGGACGTGATAAGGATAATTTCATTTACGGTATCTTTACAAAGACATCCGCAATGAGTGCCCCACAGTATCAATTAGTAAGTAGTCCTAAGAATCCAGAAATTGCCCAGGCGTTAAGAGATGCAGTAGAAGCTAGAAAAGCAGCAGAAGCTGCAGCAGCTGCTGAAGCTGAAGCTCAAAAGAACCAACAAAACACTGAGAATACTGAAAACAAGGAAAACACAGAATCAACACAGACCCAAGAAACACAACAGACAGAACAAACACAACAATAAGGGATACAACATATCCCTTTTTTAGAATGTAAACGATGATGGAAAAAAACGAGAAATATATCGCAACAGCGACAGGTTATTCAGAAGATGGTGCAGGCGTTACCCGTATTAACGGTATCGTCATTTTTGTGCCAGGTCTTCTAAATGGAGAAGAAGCAGAGATTGGCATCACAAAAATGAAGAAGAACTATGGTTACGGTCGCATCGTCAAGATACTAAAACCATCAATTCATCGCATCGATCCAATCTGTTCTGTATATAAACAGTGCGGTGGTTGTCAACTACAGCATATGGATAGTATCGAACAAAATACGTTCAAAGAAAACAAAGTCAAAGACTGTTTCCATAAGATTGCAGGAATGGACGTAGAAATACAACCAATTATCAAAGTGGAACCACATTGGAATTATCGTAATAAAGTACAAATACCAGTTCAATGCAATGAAAACAAGGTGGAAATGGGCTTCTATGCGCCACACTCCAATCGTATTGTGCAATATGATGTATGCCATGTGCAAACGGATTTATCAAACGAACTAACAAGTTACTTCCGCAAACAATTTGACATGCTTGCATGTGGAAAAGAAGTGCGACATGTATTGATTAAACATGCGCATAACACAGGGGAAGTAATGGTGGCACTTGTGGTAAGAAATTATCCATTCCACAATAGTGATAGCTTAATCAAAGATGTCCTGGCAAACTACCCACAAATTAAGAGCCTTGTCGCTATCGTGAATAAACGTGAGGATAATGTCATCCTCGATGGTGAAGAAATCTTACTGGCTGGAAGACATTACATTGAAGAAGAATTACTTGGTTGTACGTTTAGAATCAGTGCTAGATCGTTCTATCAGATTAACCCATACGCAACAAGAGAACTCTATTCTAAAGCAATTGAACTTGCAGGATTGACAGGTAATGAAACACTCATCGACCTTTATTGTGGTACCGGTACAATGGGTATCATCGCCGCAAAACAAGCTAAGCAAGTATATGGTATTGAGATTGTCGCAGACGCAATCCGTGATGCGAATACCAATGCGGAAAATAACAATGTAACAAACATTAAATTCATCAATGCGGACGCATCCGAAGGTGCACAACAAATTATCAAATCAAAGATACAAGCAGATGCAATGATCATTGATCCACCACGCAAAGGATGCTCAAAAGATACAATAGATGCTATCGTAACCATTGCACCAAAGAAATTAGTCTATGTATCCTGTGATCCAGCAACACTGGCACGTGATGTTAAGATACTCAGTGACAATGGATACAAACTAGAACTCGTACAACCTGTTGATTTATTTCCTCAGACAGTACATGTGGAGTGCATAGCGTTGATACAAAGAGTGAAATCGTGAAAATCCTGCATTTTAAGCAGTTTTACAAGCATTATGTCTTTAATGAAGATGGCGATGGAGGAAGAAAAAAAGTCCTAAAAAATTATATTGATGTTTATGTTTGCATTGATATGGTGTGTGGAGATACAAAGTATGAATTGGGAAGTGAGGAATAAGAAATGATGAGATGGATAATAAAAATAATCTTATTTCCAATCAGCTTGCTGCTGAGTATCCTTACTTCCTTTCTGACATTCCTGCTCGGCATAGGAACAACTATTCTATATTTCTTGATGCTGA
>CALBKL010000411.1 GCA_937895985.1 uncultured Solobacterium sp. | reverse complement strand
ATGTATGATGGAGAAGGTGGAACATCTTTTGAAGATGTTAAAGCAATCCTTGGAGAACCAGATTCCGTTAGCCAAAATAGCTATGGTGATTCACAATCTCTATTTGCGACATGGCATGATTCCTCTTTGAAAGGAATGGCTAGCTTTACAGTATCCTTTACGAATAATTTAGCAACTAGTAAAGGATATTCAGGATTTAGTTTTGTAAATCATAATGAGAAAGTTACGCTAGACGAATTCAATGCGATTGTTACAGATGGTTCATTCTCTTATGATCAAGCAATTGCACAGTTTGGCCAACCTGATAGTGAGTCTGAATCTCTATTCTATGGTTCTTACTCAAATAATGTATCTTGGTACAATGCGAATGGTAGCTTTGGAGCTAACTTTGATATTACGTTTAAAGATGGTTACGCTACCGGTAAAGGCCAGTACGGAATGAAATAATGCTTGCTCCATATCCTAACATGATATGGAGTTTTTCTTTCAAGGCAGTTTTTTTGTACCGCCACTTATCTATACTAGAATCATCGATGGAAGGAATAAAAATATGAAAGAAAATGATTTTATAACGATTACAAATATCAAAGAGTATATCGAGATAGGGATGATAAAAATAGGTGAGGTGCTTCACTTGAAAAAAGAACCAGACAACGTATACGATATGGAATCGATTATGGTAGAAGACAAGAATGAAATCCCAATTGGACATGTCGCAAATTCAGTCAGTAGTGTTGCGAAGGGTACACATTCAGCTGGGTATATATATCAAAGTTTTAAGGATTCAATACTTTGCACAGTAAAATTTATTTATCGTGATATGATCATTGCACAACTGCAATCATCACAAGAAGAGACAAAAGACATGCTGGATTAGCCGCATGTTTTTTTGACATTCTACATATTTTATCTAATGATATAGAATACATACTTGCATGTTTAATATTCATATTGGTAATATAATGATTATAAGAGTGATGTATTGATGTAAGAGTGAGATATTTATCTCACCCGGAGGATATATGAATCATAAAATATCGAGCATACTAGTTGCTGGAATGTTTTTGTTGAGTGGCTGTACTGCTTATTTAAAGCCGGCTGTAAAGCCTGGAGTTAAAAATGCAAAAGTAGCCGATGGAACATATGAAGGCAAAGCGGCAGCGTATGCAGTTGATGGTGAGATGAATCTAAGTGTTACATTTCAAGATAATAAGATTGTATCTATTGAAACAATTCATGCAGGAAGCAATGCAAGTATCTATAGGGCAATTGAAGATAAACTATTTCCACGTATCATTGATAGTCAGTCTATTCATGTTGATAACATTACAGGTGCTACTGAATCCAGTATTGCCGTAAAATATATCCTTCAAAACATTATCAACGAAAATGGCGGTAATGCAGATGAGTGGAGAATTGAGATTCCTAAGTCGGCGGATATTGTGAAGAAAGAAGGCTATGATGTCATAGTTGTTGGTCTTGGAACATCTGGTATCACATCCTATCTAAGTGCTGCTAGTAATGGAGCTACTGTATTTGGGATGGACTCAGCTGCTAAGATCGGTGGTAACGGCGCTATGGCAGCGGGTGCGATGGCTGTAAATCCTACAACACAGGTTGCACTAAATGATGGGAATCCGTTTGTAAATGAAGAGGAATTAATACAGGACTGGTTAGCCTATACAGAAGGTGATGCGAAAGAAGAAATCATTCGTAAGTATGTTAAGGAATCAGGAAAAACATTTGATTGGTTAGAATCAAATTTTGATTTTCACTTTGGTGAAAAGATGTTTGCTTTCTACCATCCAAAATTATGGCCGTTATGGACAACCTACACGGATAAGTCAGGAACGGATAAAGATACTGCATTTATAAACTCTATGAATCAAGCAACTGCTCTAAATTCTAAAAACGAATATATGACAGAGTTAACCGCAAAAGAGTTACTAAAAGATACTGATGGAAAAGTGGTTGGTGTAAAAGCTGTTTCGTATGATGGTACAACCTATGAAATTTATGGGAAGTCTGTGATACTAGCGACTGGTGGCTTTCTTGGAAATGAAGAGATGTGTCAGAAATATACAGGAAGTGTTTGGCATGCCTATGGTATGACACAGTGTAATGGTGCAGGAATTCAAATGGCACAAAGAGTAGGTGGCTCACTATTAAACCCTGATGCAGGGGTTGAAACACATATTGCACAGATTGCCAATATTATACGCAGTGATGATGTGAGTGCAGATGACAAAGCAATTCTCACTTCATTACTTTTAGATACTAATGCAGTCATGGTGGATTCTGCAGGGAATTTATTTAATGAAAAGGCTGGAAATAATTTATCGTTTAATGCATGGTTAGCGGGGAAAGAATTTTATACCATCTATAATGCAGAAGAAATCACAAAAATGAAGACAAGTGGTATGTCTTCATTCCATAAGCCAACATTTTTATCACAGGGCGGTAGTTATGAAGTAAATACACCGATTCCAAATATTGAAAATATTCTAGCAATCGGTGAAAAGTATGATGATGTAATTACAGCTGAATCGATTTCCGAATTAGGAGATAAAATGGGCTTTAAACTATCAATTTCTGATGTACATGGCAAAACAAATGGAAAGTTCTATGCTATCAAAGGGGCAGCATATATCTATTCCACAACTGGTGGATTGGATGTAGATGAAAACTTCAACGTATTAACAAAGGAACACGAACCTATTTCAAATGTATATGCGGTTGGAAATGACTCCATGGGCGTGTTATTTGCGTCTAAAAAAGCATATATTACATATGGTGGTGTTGCACAAGGATATGCATTAACTTCTGGACGACTAGCAGGATACAATGCATCAGTGAATACTAAATAAACAAGAGAGCCGAATGGCTCTTTTGTTATGGTAAGATAAGATAAACAAAGGAGAATGCCTATGGCACAATATGATATCAAAGCTGTTTTCTTCGATGTGGATGGTACACTTATTTCACATCGTAAACATGCAGTACCTGTTTCTACAATTCATGCGATTGCACGTTTGCATAAGCAGGGGATATTAACATTTGTAGCTACTGGTAGGCATCCGATTGAACTAAAGAAGTTATTACCGAAAAGTTTGGAATTTGATGCATACCTCTGTTTGAATGGAATGTATTGCTTTAATCATCGTGAAGTCATTAGTACAAAGCCAATTCCACAAGAT
>CALBKL010000410.1 GCA_937895985.1 uncultured Solobacterium sp. | reverse complement strand
TTTTTAAATTTCACTTGATTTTCTTATAGTTAAATACCTCTTCTAACCAATATTATAAGCAGAATATAGCTTTCCCTCAATCAAAGTCATAAAAACAAGCCCTCTAACGGGCTTGTTTATCGTGAACTACGTTGGGCAAGTGCTTTCATTAATGCAATCGTATAAAGGATTGCATTTGTCAGTGTATAAATAGATGTATTATTTCCAACGTAGTAACTTAATAAAATCATACATGCATGTAAGGATCTTTCTGGTTTAGAAAGCCAACCATACTGTCTACTCTTCTTTAAATACTCCATCACATCATCATAATCTTTTTGAATTGTATCAAGCGGAATAGAAAGATTTGCGACTACCGCATGAAGGACATAGTAAATATACCCTATGCGACGATTCCATTTACTTGTACAAGATTCGATGAATTCCATCGCATTCTGAACTTTCTGCGTTGCAGTACCGTCACAAAAGGCGAGAGCATAGGAAAGTCTTCTAGAAAAATCCCTAGGTAGTCTATATTCATTTACAAGCAGATCATCCATAATAACTAGCTCATCCACAACATCTTCCTTAACATTTGAAGACATCGCCAGAATTCCTGCATACACCACGTCCAGATCATTTGTTAAGGAGCGTTGTAAATCCTTCATTTGGTTATAGATTGCAAGTGCCCTATAGTAGATGGTTTGATACTCTACCTGTGGTCTTTCCGCAGCACTAAAACATAGTACTCCAAGTCCTATCGTATCCTTAAATGTACGGTTAAAAAGTTCTTCAAAACTCATCACACGATTGACAACGATATCTGGTTCTATATTGGACACATCCATCATCGCCGCATATACCTTCGTTAAAAAACGGTATTGAAATGAGCTAAACGGAAATGAACTCTGGATGACATCTTCACAATGTTCCAGCATTTCAAAATTAATTTCTCTTTCGTTAAACATGTAGATAAATGCAATATCCGCAATTCCTTCAGGGTTATACAGGAAATATTTACGGCGTAACGCCCTTCGATTATCCAGGAATGTATTGCATTTTTCTAATAAAAAATCATCCATCAAATCCACCTCTTATTTAAATATTGTATGTATAAATAACTTTTCATGCAATCCATAACAAAAAAACAAGCCCCCCACTACCGAAGACTTGTTCATCGTAATTCTAATTAACGAAGTGAGAATACACCTTCTCCTTCATCTTCTAAAGTGAGGGAGAAGAAATGTGACATCGCCTCTACAAGATACTCTGTATCTTTTGCGCCTGCTGTTTCATA
Organism: uncultured Solobacterium sp.; assembly: GCA_937895985.1. The sequence continues at coordinate 3,048 of CALBKL010000410.1, read as the reverse complement.
AGACGAATGCATCGCAAGTTGTGCAAGTCCAATATCTACTGTATTCAATGACACATGGGCATTCGAAATATTACCCAACGTTGAACCACCTGCCATATCAGAGTGATTTGTGAATGTCTGTACAGGAACATTCACAGCTGCACATACTTCTTTAAATACTGCCGCAGATACCGCATCTGTTGTGTACTTCTGATTTGCATTGTACTTGATAACAATACCCTTATTCATCTGTGGTCTGTTGATAGGGTCTGCCTTTTCCACATGGTTTGGATGTACCGCATGTGCATTATCCGCAGATACCATAAAGCTAGATGCGATTGCACGCTTTGCTTGTTCAGGATTCTTACCACAAGCTAACGCAATTCTCTCTAATGTATCCTCAAGGAATGTAGAGTCTGCACCTTGTTTTGTGCCTGATCCAACTTCTTCGTTATCAAAGATTGCCATAACAGGAACGCTTTCACTATCATTAGCACCCAAGAACCCATATAGACAGCCAAATGCACACTGTAAATCATCTAGATGACCTGCAGATATAAACTCATTTTGATAGCCCCAAATAGTGCCTTTTTCACGTGTATATAGATATAAGTCATGACTGAGGATGTCTTCCACCTTCACGCCGATTGATTCAGCCACAACTTCCATAAACTTGCCCTTGGCATCTTCTGTACCAAATACTGGTAGCATATCTACCTGTGCATTGTAAGAAACATTTGTATTCGCTTCACGATTCATATGAATCGCAAGATTAGGAATTACCAATAAATCCTTGTCTACACGTACAAGCTTAGTAACAAGCTTACCATTTTCTTTTACGATAACTCTTCCTGCCACAGATAATGGACGATCAAACCATGGAGCACATAACATACCACCATACTTTTCAACATTTAGTTTTACTACACCACTACCAACAATTTCCGGATTTTCTTTTACCTTAAACGTTGGAGAATCACTGTGTGCTGCACCAATCATATAACCCTTATATTCTGTTGTTGGAATACGGAAGGCAATAATACTGGATTGGTTTCTTACCACAAAATATCTTCCATCTACTTCTAGTTTCCAACTTTCAGCCTCTGATAATTCACGATACCCTTGCTTGACTAATATTTCTTTCATTTCATCAATGGCATGAAAACAAGTTGGACTCTTGTGTAGAAAATCTAATAATTTTTCGTTGATATCTACCATAAAACTCTCCTTTATACAAAATTGCTGACTCTATTATAAACGAAAACCACCATAATTGGTGGTTTCTCTATCTAGATTACAAAATTACCATTTCTAAATACTGGCACAACCGTACCGTCTTGTTGGATACCATCAATATTCATTTCTTTTGTACCAAACATAAAGTCTTCATGTTGAGATGATTCATTTGCGCCTGCAGCCTTGAGTTCTTCCTCGCTCATATCCGCACCACCCTTTACGTTTTCAGGATATGGCATACCTAGCGCTAAATGACACGCAGCGTTTTCATCAAACAAAGTATTGAAGAATAGGATGTTTGAATTTGAGATTGGGGAATCATATGGAACTAAGGCAACCTCGCCTAAGTATCTAGAACCCTCATCAAAGTCCAATAAACTCTTGAGTGTTTCCTCTTCTTGTTTTGCGCCAAAGTCAACAACCTTACCATTTTCAAAACGGAACCAGAAACCATCAATCACCTTACCACTGTAACTTAAAGGCTTTGATGCATACACGATACCATTTACACCTGTTTTCTTAGGCATTGTAAAACATTCTTCGGTTGGAATATTTGGATCGAAGTAAACTCCCTTTGGCGTCTTATCCCCACCACCAATCCATATATGGTTATCTACAAGTTCTACTGTTAAGTCTGTTCCTAGTTCGCTTGTAAAATGCAACTGCTTGAAATTTAATTCTGTTAACTTGCGTGCATGTTCTACAAGTTGTGCATCATGAATGCGCCAGTTCTCAAGTGGATCACTATCTTCCGTAACACGGCTTGTCATAAAGATTGCGTCTTCTAACTTCTCAAACGCTTCTTCCTCAGAAAGATGAGGAAATACAACCTTTGCCCATTCCACAGAAGGGATGCCTATTACACACCATTGTCCTTCGTTATTCATTGTATACTTGCGTAAGTCCTTCATCTTCTTACTATAAGCCATCTGGTATGTACGCACCTTAGATTGATCTACATCTTTTAATGCACCTGGCATATCAGAATGAATACGTAAATAACACGCACCCAAATCATGTTCACGCTTTACCATGTCATATTTCCAATCTGGAATATCAGTTAATGTCTCTTCGCTTTGATATGTATAATTTAGTTTTCCTAATTCCGTATCTGTCCAGTTCATAATCACTTCTCTAGCACCTACGGCATACGCTTCTTTGGCAACCATGCGTACAAACTCATAGTCACGTACAGATGCGGTAATTACTAGTGGTTGGTTTGGTTGTACATTCACACCACGTACAACTGCTAATTTCGCTAACTTTTGATACATCGCTTTACTTGCACTCATAAGATCCTCCTATTTTTTAAATAATTCGTCATACCCTGGAACTTCTTGAATATGACGCATAAAGTCTTTGGTAATAATAAATGACTTTGGCCCAAATGGATTGATTACAATAGAGTCATATTTCGCAGGAATTAAGTGAAAACACTCCTTGATATTACGCACTTCCATTTGGATTTCATCCTCTTCATATATGTTACTATATCGCAATAATGCATTCCAATCTGTAAATAATACCAATACCGCTTTATCTGGATCAACATTTAGACGAACCGACATAAATCGTTCATCATCGATGTTTTCATTTGTATATTTAATGAGATAATACTCGCTCATACAGATTTCATATACAAGTGTGCCAATATACTCCTGATTCATAAAGAACTTTGCATACTCACGTAAAATTCCACTTAACCCTGGATTCTCTATAATACTTGGATCAGCACTAGCTTGAATACTGCTGATAACACTATACTTCAATAAGAAATCTTTACAGGAATGATTGAGTTTGATTGTTACCACACGATTCTTTGCGGAAGATACT
>CALBKL010000409.1 GCA_937895985.1 uncultured Solobacterium sp. | reverse complement strand
ATAAAAAACACGGGAAGCTATCAACACCAGCAATTTCAATATGTGTTAAGTTTTTTGCTTTTTGTACAAGTTCTTCTAATTGATCTAAGTAGAAGCCTGCAGTCTGTCCACTATAGATACGATCATTTTCACCAATAACACGTACACATATCTTTTGAATGGTGCCCTTATTCTTAGCAGCTTCGTTAATTTCAACTAATTTTTCATAAGAATAAACAGTGATATAGTCACAACCATACTCTACTAGTTGATTGATCATCATTGTTGGAATCTGTACTAAATGACCTGCATGTGCAATGTGAAGATGATTTTTCATCATCACTTCTGCTTCTTTGAAGTCCACAACAACTGCACCTTTATAGCCAACTTTCTCTAATTCCATTGCAAGATATGGATTACGTCCAATCTGCTTTAGCATGTAATAGAGTTCAATGTTTTGCTCATTAGCTTTTTGCAGGATTGCTTTTGCATTTGCAATAAACTGATCGACATCAACTACATATGTATCAGGCATAATCTGTTTCTGTTGATGCATATGTACTGCTGTTTGAATAAGATTTGGATTTGTTTTACATAACTTATCTAGAAACATCTTTCGCCTTTCTAATACTCTCTTTCAGAATACGTATTATCGTATCTGGTCCACTTCGATTTGGATTGATACGTATCATTCTATCTTCTAGTGTTGGATCTGCTTTTCTAAATGTTCCAGATATACGATAGAACATAGGGGCAGCTTCATATTTAGACTCAGCTCCAACTGGGTTTGGTAGCCCACCTAACTTTTCAGCTTCTTCTAACACTGCTTTTGCAATAGTATCTTCAAATTCAACCAATAATACTTTGGATTGTGCATTCGCTAAGAATGCATTTTTGATACCTTCTACTTCATGATTATTTAAGCGTCTTACAAGTTCTTCATTTACTTCTGCTTGTATCGCTAAAGCAACAGGAGCATAGGTTAAACCACGTAACACTTCCATTGCTTGCCATCCTTGAACTTTTGAACCACCCGAATAGTTCATCTTTTCAATTGCATCCACTAAAGATGCCTTACCAACGACAACTCCAACTCCTTCTGGCCCTAATAATTTAAAGCAGGAGAACGCAGATAAATCTGCACCAAGTTCCGCTCCAATTTTATGAACCTTCATTACTGCATAGTTATCATCAGTAATAATTTGTATTTCTCTAACAGATTTAATAGCTCGAATCACTTCTTCCATATCATACGAATCGTCAATCGCTTGACGTGTGTATTGAACAAGCGCAGTACGTATATTCTTATGTTCATTCAGAACATGCTTTATGTCTTCGATATCATTAAAATTTGCCCTTACAGGAACAAGTCCCATTGATATAAAACTTGACTCAGTTGTTGGATAAATCGGTGATGTATGTACTAATATTTCTTCATTTGGAGATGCTATCACTTGTAAACCACTGCGGATAGCACCAGTACCAGAACCAATTAGTAATAAGGCTTTCTCTGCATGAAAGAAATTCGCAATCACTCTTTCGACTTTTTGAGCATATACCGGCTTATTTAATCCAGGAACTACGC
>CALBKL010000408.1 GCA_937895985.1 uncultured Solobacterium sp. | reverse complement strand
TTCCGACACAGAATGCTTTCTTCCAAGAGATTGATTTGAAGAAACATCTTCAAGACTTTAATGGACTCTGGATCGGTAGTTCTGCTGGTAGTATGAATAGTGCAACGCTTGTCTACGCTCAACCCGAACTAGAAGGTGAAGTGATTGATCCAACATATCAGAGGTTTATACCTGGATTAGGGTTAACAGAGAAGATGATTCTTCCTCACTATTCTTCTTGGAAGAATGATGTAGTAGATGGGCTTCGACTTCTAGAAGATGTTACCTATCCGGATAGTCAAGGACATACATTCTATCTAATGGAAGATGGTAGTTATGTGCTTGGTGATACGGAAGAGAAGATAGAAGAAGTTGTTGGTGAATACTATGTTCTTCGTGATGGAGTAATTGTTCAGTAATGTATATAAAACGAAATGGTATCCGATGTGTTGGATACCATTTTTTTATGATTAGAATTTTGTGACGAAGTATGGATATAGAAATGACTTCTCTGTTTGTTCAGGTGGTTCTACTTCAATGATTGCCTTTTGATAACCATTGACAATCTTTGTGCCACTTTTGTGGGTGAGTTCTCTTTGGAATTGCCCGTATTCTTGGTGTACATGTCCATGTACCATGTATGCAGGTTTATACTTCTCAAGTAAATCGTTGAAACATGCATACCCTGTATGTGGTAGATCATCTAGGTCACCATAGCCTTCGGCAGGTGCATGCGTGACTAGGATATCGACTCCTTTGGAAATCCAAAGGCTTGGCTTGAGTTTGTTGATGCGTTTTTGCATTTCGGATTCGGTATACATGAATGGAGAGTCATTGTACTTCATACATCCTCCAAGTCCTGCAATACGTAATCCTTTGTATTCATATACACGACCGTCTATATCAACACATCCTTCTGGTGCATGGCGTAGATACGCGGTATCGTGATTGCCATGGACATAGAAGAGTGGTTTATTTGCGACTGTCACAAGGAATTCTAGGTATCTAGCTGGTAAATCTCCACAGGAGATAATC
>CALBKL010000407.1 GCA_937895985.1 uncultured Solobacterium sp. | reverse complement strand
GATGAATATTATCTTTGCGATTGAGAAACAGACAGAGGGTAAGATTTCTTATAAAGGACAGGAAATCAATTATTCCTCTAGTTTAGATGCAATTGAGAATGGTATCGGTATGGTGCATCAGCACTTTATGTTGATTCCATCCTTTACTGTTGCACAAAATGTTGTGTTAGGTGCAGAGCCTAAGAAGGCAAACGGCTTTATCGATATGGATAAAGCAAATCAAATTACGAATGAGTTAGCGAAAAAATATAAGTTTGATGAAATTAACGCTACTGATTTAGTCAGTGATTTGACGGTTAGTGCAAAGCAGAAAGTTGAAATTCTTAAGACACTGTACCGTAAAGCAGAAGTCATTATTTTAGATGAACCAACTGCAGTTTTAACACCACAGGAAACAGTTCAGTTATTTGAACAATTAAAGGGATTTAAGGAACTTGGTCATACAATTATCTTTATTTCTCATAAACTAAATGAAGTAAAAGAAATTTCTGATCGTATCACGGTTATTCGCTCTGGTGAAACAAAGGGCACATATGATACGAAAGATGTTTCTATTGAAAAATTGACAGAATTGATTATTGGCCATAGTCTTGAAAGTTCATATGATTCTTTACGAAAACAAGCTAAGAATAACGATACGATTTTATCTGTTGAAAATTTATCGTTTGAAGTTGGCGGAGTTAAGAAAGTAGATAATGTTAATTTTGCGGTACATGCAGGAGAGATTTTAGGTATTGCAGGTGTACAGGGAAATGGACAGGAAGAGTTAATTAAAGTAATCACTGGTATGGAAGCGTTCCAATCAGGAAAGGTGATTCTTGGTGGTGTAGATATTTCTACAAGTGATATCTTGCATAAACGTGAAGCTGGACTTGCGTATATCCCAGAAGATCGTATGCAAGATGGTATCGCAGCTACTGCAAGTATTCAAGATAATGCGATTTCAACATATTATCGTAAGCCAGAGTACTCTGGAAAAGTCTTTATGAAGGGTAAGAATATTCGTAAGATTGCCCAAGAGTTAATTCAAAAGTTTCAAGTAAAAACAAATTCCGAAAAACAACGTATTAATTCTCTTTCTGGTGGTAACATTCAGAAGGTGGTAGTTGCACGTGAGTGGCAAACAAGTCCTAAGTGCATGATTGCCTCACAACCAACTCGTGGTATCGATATTGGCTCAGCTAACTATATCCATCACCAGTTAATTGATATGCGTAATAATGGGGCTGCAATTTTATTGATTAGCGCAGACCTGAATGAAGTAATGGCAGTTAGTGATTCTTTAATTGTCATGTTTGAAGGAAAGATCGTTGCGTACTTTAAGAGTGCAAAGGATGTTTCCGCAAACGAATTAGGTTTCTACATGTTAGGAACTAAGAAACAAAGTGAAGAAGAGATTAAGGAGGCGAGCAAATGAGTACGATGAAAAGAAAGTTTCGTATTACTGATGATGGACCTTTTGAAGCATTACGTATTCTAGCTTCCATTGGCATTGCTTTAATTGTTACATTTGTTGTATTAGCATTTGTGTCAAAACAACCGCTGACTGACTTTATTCGCTTACTTACATATCCACTTAGTAAGCCAAGTTATTTTGGATATGTACTTGTAAAGGTTATTCCTTTAACATTTGCAGGTCTTGCGACATTACTGTACTTTAGAACAAATTTATTTAATCTAGGTACAGAAGGTGTTTTCTATATCTGTGGTATTGTTGCGACAGTATTCGCTATCAATCCAGCGTTTATGACAGGGAATACTGTGATTGACTCAATGATTCCAATTTTAATGGCTACTTTATTTGGTGGAATCATTTCGCTTATTCCAGGTCTTATCAGTATACGTTATAAAGCTGATGAGATGGTTATTTCACTTATGATGAACAGTATTCTATTTGGTATTGGATATTTCATCTTGAAGAATTTCTTAGCAGTTGGAGGTGTCAATGGTACAGCCTCTCCAAATTTTGTCAAGACAGCTCGTTTACAGAACTTGATTCCAAAGACGCAGGTACATACTGGTTTTATCATTATGATTATCGCAGTTATCTTTATCTATGTTCTTCTCTATAAGACAAAGCTAGGATATGCGATTCGTATGACAGGTATCAATGCGAATTTTGCGAAGTACTCTGGTATGGGTGCGTTTGGTATGTTTATGGCTGTTCATTTCTTAGCTGGTGCACTTGGTGGTATGGGTTCATCCGTTGAACTTTTAGGTATGTACCAAGCATTTACTTGGACAGTACTACCAGGACTTGGATTTACTGGTGCATTAATGGCAATGCTTGGTAAGAATGATCCAATCGGTGTATTGATTGCGGCGTTTGGTATTAGTTACTTACGTGCTTCTGCACAGTTGCTCGCAAATGACTTACCATACATCGATATTAAGATGATCTCTATTGTAGAAGTTATTCTAACGTTACTCATTTCATCTCAGTTCTTCTTGAGAAAGTGGCGTTCAAGACAACTTCTAAAGGAGGAAAAGAAGAATGGCTAATCTATTCAAGGACTTATTGAATGCAAGTTTTATCTTTATTGTCATTCGTGTTGCGGCTCCACTTGTATACGCATCACTTTCTTCCTACGTAGCTTCACTTGCGGGTATTCCTAATATTGCGATTGAAGGTGTCATGAACTTTGCGGCTTTATTCGGCGTATATTTTAGCGCCGTGTCTGGCTCTGCATGGATTGGTTTATTAGGTGCGATTGCGGTAGGTATTGCCTGTGGTCTAGTACTTTCATTCTTCACGATTAAGATGAAAGCTAGTCCTATC
>CALBKL010000406.1 GCA_937895985.1 uncultured Solobacterium sp. | reverse complement strand
CATCTAATGTAATATCATGTGATTCAACATCTATTTGATCAACTTCTTGTTCTTTGAATGCAACACCAATTTTATTTATACAATTACTAAGAACTGAATCATAATATCCTTTTCCATAGCCTGTACGATGATTTTTTGAATCGTAACTGCTCAACGGAACAATCATCATATTTATCTCTTGTACTGGAATCACATCCATACACTTTGGCTCTAGTAATCCAAAATGTGCTGGCATTAAATCATGATAGGAATCTATTCTGTAAAACTGTAAGGTTTTTCCTTCCACCTTTGGAACACATACTATAATATTGTTTGCAAAACAATATTCAAGAATTTCCGATGTATCTAATTCATCTTTGACAGAAACGTAGCATCCTACAATCATGCCTGCATGTATCCTCGAAATCACTTCTTGACATACCGCATGACTTTTCTTACTACGCTCTTTCAAAGATAATAAAGCACGTGCTTGTAATCCTTTCACACGTGCAATCTTTTTATCCAACGGAGCCACTCATATCCAGTTTCATCAACTGGTTCAATTCTACTGCGTATTCCATCGGTAATTCTCTCGTAAACGGCTCTAGGAATCCCATGACAATCATTTCTGTTGCTTGTTCTTCACTTAAACCACGTGACATCAAATAGAATAATTGGTCTTCAGAAATCTTGGAAACCTTCGCTTCATGTTCGATAGTAGAAGAATTATTCATATTTGAGTTTGTAGGAATCGTATCACTCTTAGAGATATTGTCTAGAATCAATGTATCACATTCAATGTGGGCCTTTGAGTTTCTCGCAGCTGGTGTAAAGTGCACTTCATCACGGAAGTTTGTTACACCACCATTACGTGATACTGATTTAGAAATAATAGAGGAACGTGTATTAGGAGCAGCGTGAATCATCTTTGAACCTGTATCCTGGAACTGACCCTTTGAACCTACACCAATTGAGATACAAAGACCAGTTGCACCTTCCCCTGCAAGAATGCATGATGGATACTTCATAGAAATTCTAGAACCGATATTACCATCGATCCATTCCATTGTTCCACCTGCATCAACTCTAGCACGCTTTGTTACTAAGTTTAAGATATTGCCTGACCAGTTTTGTACAGATGAATAACGACACTTCGCATTCTTACCAACATACACTTCAACAACTGCCGCATGTAAAGAGTCCTTGGAGTATTGTGGTGCTGTACAACCTTCTACATAGGAACATTCAGCACCATCATCAACGATGATAATTGTACGTTCAAACTGTCCCATGGATTCAGAGTTAATACGGAAATAAGACTGTAATGGTTTTTCTAACTTAACACCCTTAGGTACATAGATAAAACTACCACCAGACCATACTGCACTATTTAATGCAGATAACTTGTTATCACCAGCACTTACAATCTTTCCAAAGTATTGCTTAAAGATTTCTGGATGTTCCCTTAATGCGGAGTCAATATCCAAGAAGATAACACCTTTCTCTTCAACTTCCTTAAGCATGTTGTGATATACAGCTTCTGATTCATATTGTGTAGTGACACCTGCCAAGAACTTGCGTTCTGCTTCAGGAATCCCTAATTTTTCAAATGTATTCTTTACTTCTTCAGGAACTTCTTCCCAACTCTTTTCTGTTTCTTGAGAGACCTTACGATAATATGTAAAATCTTGGAAATCAATTTCACTTAAATCTGGCCCCCACTTTGGCATAGGCTTCTTCATAAAGATGTTATAAGCTTCTACACGCTTTTCAGTCATCCACTCAGGTTCATGCTTGTATGCTGAAATCTGTCTTACAACTTCTTCTGAAATACCTTTACCAGTATCAATGATGGACTTAACATCATCATGGAAACCATATTTATAATCATCCTGGGAAGAAAGAACAGCTTCATCTTCTGAAGTTAGCTTAAATTGTTCGCTCATTTCTTACCCTCACTTTCATCAATCATTTGTTCAATCGCATCCCAACCAATGGTTGCACATTTAATACGATTGGCTTGTTTATAAACATTCTTCAACGCAACTGCTTCTTGTAAAAGTTCTGGATCATATGGTTGTTCGTGAATCATTGCAAAATAATTCTGAATAATTACACGCGCCTCATCCAATGTTTTTCCCTTTAACAAATCAGTCATCATCGAAGTACTCGCTGTTGAAATTGTACAAGCAACACCTTCAAAGCGAATATCCTGAATTACACCATCCTTGATATCGGACTGCACCGTAATATCGTCAATACAGCTATCTGAAGCCATATGAACAGATAAGTAACGATCGTCTTTTACCAACTTATGATTATGTGGATATTGATAATGATCCATGATTAACTCACGGAGTATCTGTGGATCATTAATAAAACTTTCTACTTCACTCATTGTTTGTACTCCTTTAGAAGAAGATGCCTACTGCATTTTCTAAACTAATGTTTTTCGCGACCTCAATAAAACGATCTACTTCTTCTTTTGTATTGTAAAAATATAGCGATGCACGAATTGTTTGATCCGTACCAATTACTTCATGTAACACCTTAGCACAATGATTGCCAGAACGTACCGCAATATGATTAGCACCTAGATAGCCTGCTGCATCCTGTGCAAATACTCCTTTCGCATTAAATGTAATAGGTCCAGAAGTATTATTTGGGTTATAGAATTCGATGTTATCTAATTCTTTTAACTTTTCTGCAAAGTATGCACGTAGTTCTTTTTCATATGTACTGATATTTTCCATACCAATGGACATTAGATATTCTGCTGCTGCACCTAAACCGATAACACCTTCAATGTTTGGTGTACCCGCTTCAAACTTAATAGGTGCATTCTTTAAAATGACATCTGCATCTGAAGTAAAGCGTGCATTCATACCACCACCGAGTAGTAATGGCTCCATACGGTCTAGTAATTCATACTTACCGTAAAGAACACCGACACCATCAGGTCCACACATCTTATGTGATGAAAAACCTAAGAAATCAATATCAAGTGTCTTAACATCAATTGGATGATGCGGAACACTCTGCGCCCCATCCACAACCATTAACGCACCTACTTCATGCGCGAGCGTTGTCATCTCTTGGATTGGTTGTAAAGCACCCATTACATTAGTAACATGCGCTAAAGTAACAACCTTAACATGAGAGTTTAATAACTTCTTATATTCATCCATAATAACCACACCATGGTTATCTACTGGAATGTATTGAATCTCTATACCAAGTTCCTTTTCTAAACGATACCAAGGTAAAAGATTACTAGCATGTTCATTGAGTGTTGTAAGAATCACATCCCCCTTTTTTAACCAACCCTTACCTAGACCATAGGCAATCTGGTTTAAAGTGGCTGTAATATTTGCAGTAAATGCGACTTCACGAGGTTGGCAATTGATAAATCTAGAAATAATCTTACGTGTATTATCATATGCACGATCTGCTTTGATAGCTGTCTCATAATCACCACGTTCTACATTTGATGTAAAATGGCAGTAGAAATTACAGATTGCATCAATTACAACCTTTGGTTTATATGTTGTCGCACCATTATCTAAATAAATTAACTCTGGATGATTTACGATCATCGGAAAATCTTGACGAATCTTTTCTACATCGATCATAAGTTCGCTAGCTTCGCCTCCATTTCTGCACGAAGCTCCTGTTGGAGAGTTTCATTACTTAAAAATTGTGTAATTGGATACATATAACCAGAACTAATCAATGAGGTACATTGACGTTGATCTAAACCACGTGATTGTAGATAGTACAACTGCTCACGGTCAATTCTACCAATTGTTAAAGCATGGCTAGCCTGAACATCATTTTCATCAATCAATAACTCAGGAATAACTGTAGAACTTTGTCCATCATCAAAACACATCACGCGTGACTTCTGATGGCTTTCTGAGCGAGAAGCACCCTTAACAATCTTACCTATCGCATCGATATATAATTTACCGCCATTTAGTACAACTGCGAAGTTATCGATATTCGCTAATGTACGTTGGGCAAAATTTACGATATTCTGCTTGTAGTTTTTATCAGATGCGACTAGTGACGAAGACACAAGATGACCATACGCACCTGGTTCTCTTAGAGCCATATATGTATTACGCTTCACTGGATATGGATTCACTTCACAATGAGCAACTTCCACATTTGCATTGTGTAACACTTCATGTGTCTCATCAATCTCAATCATATGCTCATTGTCATTCCAGAACAGATATTTAACTTGTGCATTAGCGTAAGCAAATGTACGAATACGTAATTTACCGCAGTTTTTGATACGTACAAACACTTCATATTCGCCCGCATCTGCACTGAAAGTTAATTCAATATCACGCTCAGTATCAATTTCAAATTGACTGAACGCATCACGTAATTGAATATCTGTATCTACATGAATCATTTCCATTACTTTTTAGCCTCTGCTTCTGCGGCATTACGAACAGCACAACTACCAATTGTACTAGCTGGACGATGAGCAGCCTTCTTTTCGCGAGGTACTTCAATACCATATTCAGCGTAAATCCAATCATAGCCGTCTGTATCAATCTTACGAGCTAACTGACCATCTCCTTCAAGTACCACTTTTCCATCTACAAGTACGTGTGTATATTGAGGTTCAATTAATTCGAAGAAACGTTCATAGTGAGAAACAATCATTAATGACATACCCGTTTCAGCACGTAGATTATTAATAGCATTTGCAACAATATGCATTGCATCTACGTCTAATCCTGAGTCGATTTCATCTAACATCGCAAGAGATGGACGTAACATCTCCATCTGTACAATTTCATTTCTCTTCTTTTCACCACCAGAGAAGCCTTCATTTAAGAAGCGGTGGGCTAGATCTTCTTTCATCTGTAAATCTTGGATTGTCTTTTCCATAGATTTAATAAATGTAAATAATGGAACCGGAGACTCACGACGAACGTTCATCGCAGCACGTAAAAAATCACTGTTAGTAACACCTGGAATCTCTTGCGGATATTGCATTGCTAAGAATAAACCAGC
>CALBKL010000405.1 GCA_937895985.1 uncultured Solobacterium sp. | reverse complement strand
GTTGGAAGTATGGAGTTCTGTGTGGACTAGCTTCATTCTTACTAACAATTGTATTAGGTTTTCCAATGTATTTTGTTCAACCAATACAGATTCTATTAGACTATGTGCTACCAATCAGTATTGTTGGAATGGTTTCGCTCTTTAAGCCATTTGAACATGCAAGCAAACCCATTGTATTAACTGTGGTATCTTTAATTGGTTTATCTGCATGTGCTGCTGTATATTACTCTTACGGTATGAATTTAATGGCTCTAGTAGCTGGTATCGTATTAGCAGCCTTGGTCATTGCATTGGGCTTATTCCTAACAAGCACAAAAGGTCATTTCGGCATTGTGATTGTAATGATCATCAAGTACTTCTCTACAGTTATTTCCGGTGCGTATTTCTGGGCAGAGGGCACTGCAGCAGGAAGCTTACCAGCGTGGACGTTCTCCCTAGGTTATAATCTTTGGTATAACTTAGTAACGATGATTGTCTGCTTATTGATGGTTCCGGTACTAATGAGCAGAATAAAAAAAGCAAATATCCAAGGAATGTAACAGATTGGCACAAGCCAGTCTGTTTTTTGGCTATAATAGAGACGGAGGATTTGATATGACAAAATACATATTTCTAGATATTGATGGTACTTTATATAGTTCAGCAACTAACGAAACACCAGAAAGTGCTTTACGAGCTATCCACAAGGCAAGACAGAATGGTCATAAGGTATTCTTGTGTACAGGAAGAAGCTTGGCAGAGATTGTGACATATCTAGATTATGATATTGATGGTTATATCCTTGCGGCTGGTGCGAAAGTCTATGCTGATCGCAAATGTATCTATGATAATCCAATTCCAAAAGAAGAGTTACAGTATCTAAAAGATATGATTAATGGTATAAAACTAGGGTATGGCTTAGAAGGAAATGCAGGAGCGTATGGGAATGAATTAGGTTATGAATTCCTACTTAAATACTTTTCGCTACCGAATGCAAGTCATGAGGAGAAAGTACAGAATGCAATGGCAAACTGTATCTATCCAGAAGAAGCGGCACATGAAGATGATGAGATATACAAAATCTGTGTATACAGTGAAGATGGACATGAATTTGATCAGTTAGAAAAAGCTCTTCACAGTCAATATATCCTCACCCGTGTCATCGAAGACCCTATCAAAAAATTCTATGGGGCAGAAATTACGAATAAGGATATTAACAAGGGAACTGGTATTGAGAAAGTTCTAGAATATTACCACGCTGATCGTAGTGATGCGATAGGAATTGGGGATAGTGGAAATGATATTCCGATGTTGTCCTATTGTGGAACTTCCGTAGCGATGGGAAATGGTGCAGAGAGTGTTAAGGCGATTGCGGATTATGTAACGAAGGATATTCTTGATGATGGCATTTACCATGCATTCAAACATTTTGGTGTAATAGACTAAGGAAGAAAATAATCTATGAAGGTCGGTATTGTTGGAAATGGAATGATCGTTCCTATTGCAATCGAAGCGATGCAAAGAGGAGGGATTGCGGTTACTGCACTATGGTGCCGCAATGAAGCAAAGGGGAAACCAATTGTTGAGAAATACCAGATACAAAATCAATATACAGATTATCAAGCATTTCTAAATGATGATTCATTTGATGCTGTCTATATTGGTTTAACAAATGCTTTACATTACCAATATGCAAAGGGTGCAATCCTTGCGGGAAAGCATGTCATTGTGGAAAAACCATTTACTGTAACTCTAGCAGAAGCTAAAGAACTACAAGAACTAGCAATCAAACATGAATGCATGTTATTTGAAGCAATCCTTTCTCGATATAGTAAAAACTATGAACACCTAAAAGATGAAATAGTAAAGATTGGAAAAATCAAACTCGTACAAGCCAACTTTAGCAAGTATTCTAGTCGTTATGATGAATTTAGGAAGGGTATCATTACACCAACCTTTGACAAAGCACATGGTGGTGGATCTCTTATGGATTTAAATGTATATAATATCCATTTTGTTGTTGGTTTATTTGGTTTGCCAAAGAAGGTACAGTATTATCCAAACCTAGCAGAGAATGGAGTAGATACATCAGGTATCTTGATGATGGAATATCCTACCCTCCAAGCTGTATGCACAGCCGCAAAGGATTCTACATCTGATCCATTTGTGATAATCCAAGGTGAAGAGGGTACAATCATGTATCCTGAAAGACCTGGTTATGTACGATATGGAAAGAGGCATGACCGTCTTACAAATACAACAGAAGAGATTGACGTTGTTGTAGAAGAAGATCCAATGAGGAATGAATTTCTATATATGCAGGAAATCATGGATACAAAAAATAGAGAACAGATGAATGTGTGGTTAGATAAATCCATCATGACAGTAGCTGTTTTAGAACGAGCATTACAATCAATTTCAAAGGGTTAGATATATGCGTATCTAACCTTTGTTAATTTATTAACGCAATTCTTGCAAGGAGAAATACATGGGCGTATAATTCAGTTAGTTAATCTAAACTAACTTTAGAAAGAGGGCAATGTGAGATACCGTATTAATCCGCTTGTTTTGATTTTCTATAATATATTGATTCCATGTATCTTGATGTTTGTACATGATAGATGGATTCCTTTGTATTTCTTTATTGTCAGCAGTCTATTTTTGCTTTACATGAAGAAATATAAAAGATTATGTAAAGCTATCGGAATTACAATTTTATTCTATTTAGGACAACAGCTTTTGATGTTGAGTAACGTTGAAGTAGTGCAGTTTGTTTCGATGTTATTCATGATGATTGTTCGATTGATGCCAACATATATTGTGGCTCTTATTTTGATGTACGATTATCAACCATCTGAGGTGATCTCTGCCTTACAGAGTATCCATGTACCAAGAGCGTTCATTATAGCGTTAAGTATTACGTTACGATATATACCAACATTTTTTAGAGAGTTACGTTACATTAATGAGTCGATGAGATTACGTGGGATTCGTTTTGAAGTGAAAAATATCATAAAGAGTTTTGGGTATTTTGTGGTACCACAATTATTTCGTTGTTTGATTTTAGCAGATGAATTAACATCTGCAGGACTGTGCAAGGGAATTGATTGCACAGAGAGAAGAACGTCATATTATAATATTCGCTTTGGAATGAAGGATGCACTCGTTACAATGGCAATCTGCTTGGGATTAGTAGGAGAAATGTTATGGGTTCGTATGTCGTAGAGGGTAAGAACATTTCTTTCCAATATCAAGATAGTTCGGAAGGAATTCAAGATGTTCATTTTGCACTACAGCCAGGTGAAATTATTTTGGTGACTGGTAATAGCGGTAGTGGTAAATCTACATTCCTGAAATGCCTGAATGGACTCATACCGCGTGTCGTAGAAGGAAAACTACAAGGGGAAATCTTACTCAATGATCAAAATACAAAGGATATGACAATGGCAGAGATTAGTCGTCATATCAGTTCTGTATTTCAAAATCCACGTAGTCAATTCTTTACAACGAATACAACCAGTGAACTTGTATTCAGTATGGAGAATTATGGTTGTAAGAATGATGCAATGGAAGCACAACTTCAACAAGTCACTACACTACTAAAAATTCAAAAGTTATTGAATCGAGACATCTTCCAGTTATCCGGAGGAGAGCGCCAAATGGTAGCGATAGCCTCCGCAATGATGTTGGGACAAAAAATCATCTTGTTAGATGAACCGTCTGCCAACCTTGATTATCACAATACGTATGTATTTAGAACGTTGGTTGAGAAATTAAAACAAGAAGGGTATACCGTCTTGATTGCGGATCATCGCTTCTATTATCTAAGTGGATTAATCAGTCGTGTTTTCCTATTTAATGACGGTAAGATGCAAATCTTCAATAGTGAAGAGCTATTTAAAAATTCAAACTATGACACACGAAGCTTTGATTTATTTGCGATGGATATTCCATTTCAGACATCTAGTGAAAAGAAGGAAAAAGTTCTTTCGCTAGTGGATATTTCATACAAGGATATCTTGCAAGGTATATCACTAGATTTCTTTACCAATGAAGTTACCGCAATCATTGGTACAAATGGAGTTGGTAAGACAACACTTGCAAGACTACTTTGTAAGAGTATCCCATGCGCGCATGGAAAAATAATTGGAGAAATGCCTTTCTATATTATGCAAGATGCAGATTACCAATTATTTGGTACATCCGTACAAGCAGAGCTTGAAATCGCTGATCACAAAATAAATCATAAAGATATTAGGGATGTAATGGATTATCTGCAACTTACAAAATACGCTGATACACATCCATTCTCTTTGAGCGGTGGACAGAAACAACGAATTCAAGTTGCGTTAGGAATCTTAAGCAATCGTAAAGTTATCATTTTCGATGAACCTACCAGTGGATTAGACCTTTCATCCATGCGTAGAGTCGCAAGAGAAATTCAAGAGTTAAAAAAGAAGGCAAGTGTCATTGTTATATCACATGATTATGAGTTTATTCGTCATATCAGTGATCGTGTTGTGTATCTAAAAAATAAAACTGTGAAAAAAGATTTTCCGTTAGATACAAAACATCTGTCTGAATTCAATCAAATTTTTATGGAAATGAGGGATGAAAAATGAAATTTAAGATGAAGGATTTTGTATTACTTGCGTTACTAACGGCCTTATATGTAATTGTGTATTTTGTGGGAGCGATGTTGATATCACTAATAGGACCATTTGGAGATTCCATAAGTCCGGGCATATGTGGATTACTATCTGGTGCAATCCTTGTGTTTATAACGCGCAAGATTGGTAAAATGTGGCAGTTTACCATCATGGAACTCATCATTATGGGTGTATTCGCACTTATAGGTTCAGGATATTTACCATGGTTTATTACATCCATGATTGGTGCGGTATTAGCTGATGTTATCGCATCTACGTCAGAAAAGCCTAGTGTATTAAAGGTTGCGATTGCGTCAGGTCTTATCCATGTTGGAAATGCTTTAGGTGGTATTATTCCTGCATGTTTCTTTGCAGA
>CALBKL010000404.1 GCA_937895985.1 uncultured Solobacterium sp. | reverse complement strand
TACCAGTCATACCACCTTCAGTAACAACTGTTTTAGGACCTACAATTTCGATTGGTCCAGTCGTAATGAGGTTTAGTGGTAGTTGTGCATAGGAAGCTAAATTATAATATTCATCCTTTACTTGAATACGAATTGCGGACATATCATAGCAACTTCCTTCCACAAGATTTGTGCGAGAAACTTGGTACGATAGATGTAATTTAGCAGATGGACGTTTGATAATAGATTTTACAACTTTTCCATTTTTGATAGCATCAAATCTCCAAGTAATCGAATCCGAACCCCAACCCGTTACATACTTTCCAAATAGAGCGACACCGTCACTATAGCTCAACTTATACTGAAACATCATCTTCGCATATAACAAACGATACCGTAATGGCAAATTACTACCATACTTTTTACTTGCTAGTAAACATTTACGAATATCAGCAGCTTTCTCTTTAGAAAAATGCTCATTGGTTTCAAGTAGTTTACCAATCGTATCATCGATACGAATTGGACCATGTTTTAAACCAGAATATGCAGAATGAGAAAATGTAGATACAAACTGATCATTTTTATATAAACGCACTTCATCTGCATTAGTAAATGCATAGAAATCCGGTAGATTACCAGCATTGTAATCACCAATATCCATAGAAGTACTGATTTCTAGAACTGGTTCTTCATCTTGTTGTGAAGCATATACACTTGCCGCAAGTTTTGGATTACGGAAACTATCCATCACTCCATGGTAACAAATCCTATCACCAGAACCAAAGTCTTTATGTGTTGCATAATCAAACATACACCATTGGAAAACTCCAGTATGTTGATGGTCAGCCATCGCATCACTAAATACACGCGCATGTCGTAATGCATGTTCTTGGCGTCTTGCTTGTGTATCAAAACTCTTTGTCGGAAACATGTGCCCATTGGCTTCAGAGATGATGAGTGGATGATGTGTATCAATCATAACTTCACTCTTACTTAGTGCACCTTTGTTATCACCATGGTATGAGAAATCATTGAATGTATAAATATCCTCTAACAAATGACTCTTTGTAAGATAACGTACACCTGCTGTAGGTCTAGTAGGATCTAAGTTTCTAGCAACTTCATTTGTTTTCGCATAGAGTTCATCATCATCTAATGATTCATTGATTCTTACACCCCATAGAATAATAGAAGGATGATTACGATACTGCAGTACCATATCTTCTGTGTTACGGATTGCTTGTTGTTTCCAGGTTTGATCACCGATATGTTGCCAACCAGGAATCTCAGTAAACACATATAAACCATATCGGTCACAAGCATCGATAAAAGATTGGCTTTGTGGATAGTGTGAAGTGCGAACTGCATTCACATGTAACTCTTCTTTTAAAATACGTACATCTTCCTCTTGTAAAGAATCAACAGCTGCATAACCAATATATGGATAGCATTGATGACGATTCAAGCCTCTCAAGAATACCTTTTGATCATTGATATATAAATTATTCTGATCAAAACGAATTGTACGGAATCCAAAGCTTGTTACAAAAGTATCGTCTCCTAGTTCCACAATACAACGGTATAAAGTTGGTGATTCGGCTGTCCATGCATGAATATTCTTTACAGGTATTTGTATTTGCCGCGTATTTATAGATACGGCCTGTTGTGCGATAATTTCACCCTTTGAGTCAAGAATCTTGACTTGATATGAATCAATAGGAACCAGCCCATCTGTTTGGATAGATACCGAGACTGTATCTAGTGTATTCGTTGTTACAAATACATCTTTGATAAAATAAGTAGGTTTATCATAAAGCCAAACATCACGATAGATACCACCATAAGTAAGATAATCAATCACAAAGCCAAATGGTGGTGTATTTAAACTCTCACGACTATCCACTTTTACCACTAAAAGATTCTCAGTATCAAAGCGAATATCATCTGTTAATTCTACTGTAAATGCAGTATATCCGCATGCATGAACGTACATCTGTTTTCCATTGAAATACACTGTAGATTCATGAGCTGAACCATCAAAGCGTATAAAGTGTCTTCTACCTTTTAAAGATGGATCAAACGACAATCGTTTACGGTAACCTACAACCTTTTGATAGCTTTCTGAGTTAGCATAATGTAAAGGTAATTCTTGAACAGTATGTGGTAAGCGAACTACCTTGTCCGCACTGCCATCTATAATAAACGCATCACTCCATTGGTCGATATATTCCCAATCATTATTTATTTTATTCATTATCTATAACCATCCCTTTCATGATGATATTCATCATTTCTTTTAAAGCTTTAGCATACGTTAAATTTCTTTCTTGTAGTTCATTCGTAGATAAAAGTTGTTCAAAAGTTGCGGTTATAATCTGGCGAAAAATAAATGTGTTAATCTTACGAATTTCCTTTTTACGGATACCTTCATTGATTAGTTTGATAATAGGTTCCCAATCATTTTCTAAATGTTCATTTAGACGTATATACACTTGAGGATAGGTATTCTTTAAACTTGATAACACACGAAAGTCAATTTTGGCATACTGTTTTGGCATCGCAATCATGGCTTGTTCTAAACGTTTTGTGATACTATCATTACTAGATAAGATCTTTTGTTTCTCTTTTTGAATATTCTCAAAGCCATAATCCAATAATGCAATCAACAACTCTTCTTTCGATGAGAAGAAACGATAAATTGTCTTCTTTGCGATATGCATTGACTTTGCAATATCATTCATTGTAAAGTCTAGGCCTCTATCGTTAAATAATATCAAAGTTGCCTCTAAAATATCTTGTTGTATATTTTCCATTGGAAACTATCCTCCGTTTATCGGTTTCCATTATAAAGGATTGAAAACGCTTACGCAAGTGCAGAAAAAAACTGCCAGTTCATACTGGCAGACAAATTAAATATTTGATTTCATATGACGTTTGATAATTACGCGAATAATATCAGCTGCTAATTTCGCATCATCGTTACATACAACATATTTGTACATACCAATGAGTTCCATTTCACGTGCAGCCTTTGCCAAACGTTCCTGAACAATTTCTTCAGGTTCTGTATTACGTCCACGAATTCTCTTCTCTAACTCCGCCATGCTTGGTGGAACGATGAAGATTGTTAAGGCATCCTTCACCTTTTCACGAACTTGAGTACATCCTTGTACTTCGATTTCCAAAATGACGTTCTTGCCTTCATTACGCAATCTTTCTACTTCAGAGATTGGTGTTCCATAGTAGTTTCCAACAAATTCTGCTGACTCTAATAATTCACCATTCTTCTTTGCTTGTTCAAATTCTTCCTTCGTGACAAAGTGATAATTTATACCATCAACTTCACCTGGTCTCTGCTTACGAGTAGTCATAGAAACCGAGTATGCAAGTTTCAAATCCTTATCATGAATAAACTCTTTGAGAACCGTTCCCTTACCAACACCAGAAGGTCCGCTTAATACAATTAACAATCCCTTAGCCATAATTGTATCCTCCATCCTTACCTAATAGATTACTCATTAATTTTAACATAGTCAATCATGATATAATAAGAAAAATAAAGAGGTTTTCAAATGGCACTAGACGGTATTTTATTATCCAAACTGATTCCTGAAATTCAAGCTACACTTCCATTCAGAATTCAGAAAATATATATGACTTCTCAGACTGAACTTTTACTACAAACGCACGGTACTGCAGGTAAGAAACAATTATTGATTTCTACACATTCCGTATATAACCGAATTCTATTTACGAATCGTAGTTATCCTACTCCTAATGAGCCTTCCAACTTCGTAATGGTGTTACGTAAATATCTAGAAGGTTCTATCGTTGAAAAAATCCAACAGGCAGATTTAGACCGTTGGATGGTTTTTGATATTCGTCATCATAATGAAATTGGTGATCTAGAGTATCTTAAACTATACGTAGAGTTAATGGGCAAATACGCCAATGTAATTTTAGTAAACGCGCAAAATCGAATCATCGATGCGATGAAGCGTATTCCCCCATTTGAAAATAGTAGACGTACCATTCAAGCAGGTGCTGAATTCATTCAAACACCTTTCCAAGATAAGAAGAACCCTTTTACTGAGCAGATTGTAGATACAAATATATCTTTAACAAAGCAGTTCTCTGGTTTTTCCCCATTTCTTGCAAAAGAAGTTGAATATCGTATGTCAAAAGGACAAACCTTCCATAGCATCATGGAGGAAATCTCTAACAGTAAATCAATCTTTATCGCTAATAGTGATAATGAACCAGTTTTCCACTGTATTGATTTAACAAGTATTGGACCATGTAAGGAATATCCTCTTTTTGAAGGAATTGATATCCTCTACTTCCACCGTGAAGAAAAAGAAAGAATCAAACAACTTTCCGGTGATATTCAACACTTTATTACCCGTCAACTCAAACACCAATCCACAAAACTACCACGTTTGATTGAAGAATATGAAGCCGCAAAGGATTGTGATAAATGGCGTGAGTATGGAGATTTACTTTACGCATATCAAATCACTGATACAAAAGGACTCAAGGAGATTACTCTAAATCGTTTTGTGGATGACTCTCCTATTCATATTCCACTAGATCCTAAATTAGATGGTAAAGGCAATGCTCGTAAAGCATTCCAGAAATACAATAAGTTAAAGAAAGGTCAAGTGTACTTACAAGAACAGATTCAACTCTGCGAGATGGAAATTGATTACTTCAGTGGTCTTGCAGAACAACTCAAGTACGCCGACTTTGAGACAGCAATGGAAATTCGAGAAGAACTTGTTAAACTTGGTTACCTATTCGAAAAAGAAAAAGGCAAAAAGAAGAAAAAGAAAAAAGAAGTATCACCTTCATATACAACTATTACAACAGAACATGGTGTCTCTATTTCCTTTGGTAAGAATAACTTACAAAATGATGCATTAACTTGGCATACGAAAAAGAGTAACATTTGGTTCCATACTAAGGATTATCATGGTTCACATGTCGTTGTACATGATGAAAATCCTGATGAATATACAATACGTCTAGCCGCAAATATCGCAGCTTACTTCTCAGCAGGGCGTATGTCCTCTAGTGTTCCAGTTGCGTATTGCCCTATCAAAAACCTCAAAAAAATTCCAGGTGCGAAACCCGGAATGGTTGAACTAGGTAAATATAAGATGATTTATATTGACCCTGATGAAGAACAAATCAGTCAATACATCTCTCTTTAGTCTTCCGTTGAATGTTTTACCATCGCAAGCAACTTACGTACTTCAAAACTGCGTAGCTTACGATATTGGCCTTGTCTTAGATTTCCTAAATCTAAGAAACCATAGCCGATACGGTTTAATCTTGTGACCTCACAATGGAAATATTCCATCATGCGCCGTACTTCACGATTGCGTCCTTCTTGGATTGTAATGTGGAGTACGGTTTTATTTTTCTTTGTAGAACGTTCTAATAATACTACTTCGGCTGGTAATGTCTTACCATCAGATAGCATAATACCTTTTGCTAGGCGATTTAACATATCATCTGTTAGTACACCAGTTACCGCAACTTCATATGTCTTTGGTAAATGTGAAGATGGATGCATCATCGCATTCGCAAAATCACCATCATTTGTTAAAAGTAAAATACCAGAAGTATCATAATCCAAACGTCCAACTGGATAGATTCGTTCTTTTACATCACTAAGATAGGCAAGAACTGTTTCTCTACCCTTTTCATCACTAACACTAGAAATAACTCTACGCGGTTTATTTAATAGGTAATATACCTTTTCTTCCTTCTTTAATACAACACCATTTACACTAATATCATCCTCAGGAGATACTTGTGTTCCAAGCTCCGTTACAACAACACCATTCACTTTGACCTTACCACTCACAATGAGTTCTTCTGCTTTACGACGGCTAGCAATACCTGCCTTCGCTATTGTCTTCTGTAATCGTTCCATCTTCTCTCCTTTATTAGTGTTTATTCTGTGTATTACCCCAGAAAGCACTCCCTGCCTTAGAATAATCATTCATAATCATCACAGGTACCATTTCATACTTCTTATCCTGTAAAGATAAAATCTTACAAGCTGTTAATCGTTTATTTCCATCCAAGCACTCATAATAGTCATCATGTACGTTAACCTGTACAGCAATCGCAACACCACGCTTTGAGATGGACTCTATCAAAGATTCAGACTCAATATGCGTAAAATGAATCTTGGAAATGTGAACTTTCTTATTAATCATAACGTCCTCTAATCGCCCTTCATTCTATCATACTGGTAGATGAAAATATACAATCGTACCAATACGAAAAAAAGCCCTAACACTGTTAGAGCTTAGTCAACATAGATTAATGAGGACAATGGGATAAAAGAATTCTCTGATAAAAATTCACTGGCTGTCGTAATATGGTTCTTTTTCCCATATACAGCATTGTAGAATTGGATTCTACCATCCTTTAATACTTCATACGCCACATAATGTGCATTAGTACGATGGATATACAACAAGATTCCAGACTTACTTGCGCACATCTTCTTAATAATCTTAGCGTTAGTTCCAACACTGATATGCACGTTAAGACCTTGTTTCTTTAGCCAGAAGTATAGAGATATTTTCTCTTGCCCTAATAAATTACCCAAAAATGCAAAACGTTTCAGTCCAGCAAGCACATCCTTCATCAAGATGGTTTTTCCATTGAGTTTTAATAGGTTGTATGCCGCAATCCATCCACAACCCTTATCTCTTGTATTGAACCATCCAAATGGAATACTCTCCATCTTTCCTTGGTTGATGATATAACCACGTTCATCAAACACGCTATTTTCTATCTGTAGACGATATTCTTCTACATCATAGACAAATTGGTGATTAACGCATCTTACTACATTTGCTTGATACGCATGTACCAATTGATCATCCTCTGTGTGAAATACAATACGATTGCAATGATAACGGCGAATATAAGCTTCCAGTAAAACAGCAATTAAATCAATAGCATCCTGTGAAGAAATCATTTCTGTTAATGCAAAGGAAGACTCCACAACACCATCATGAAGATAATGTCCCTCAATACCTATAATCTTCTCATCATGACGTAATAAATGACGTACTGAGGGTTGAACTTCAAAAGCGACTAATCGCTTTTGATATTTTAAGAAATATGTATCACTATCTGTATTAGCAATACAAACCTGTAACAAAATCATTTTTAATACTCTTTCCAGTCCCCTCTGAGTTTAATATGATCGATTGCCTTCTTTAATAATGCACGGTCTGAAGGATATGTAATAATGGCATGTGCCTCAATACATGTTAACCAACGTACATCAGATACTTCTGATGGCTGGGGTTCTTCATGACCACCGATAGGTTGTGCTAAAAAGAAAATAACATCTTTCAGAGTATCCTCTTTTGGGGAATATGTGTTTATAACTCTAAATCCATCTTCAAAAGAAACTTCAATTCCAGTTTCTTCTAGAATTTCACGATAAGCTGTTTGTTGTTCTGTTTCACCATCTTCAACATGTCCCTTTGGGAACGTCCAGTGTCCTAAAGTCTGATGAATCAATAAGAACTGAATGACACCTTCTTGTTTGCGGTATACAATCGCACCGCATGATTTTTCTTTTTTCATACACTACCTCCGCAAAAGATAGTATATATGTTTTTTTATCATTTGTGAAACAATTCTCTACAAACGCTTACATTTTTTTCTTATAGTAAAGATTGAATGCATGTTTCAAGTGAATGCATGTCATCTGTAGGTTCAAATCGTTTCACTACATTACCACTGCGATCAATCACAAACTTTGTAAAGTTCCACTTAATATCAGGGTTATTCTTATAGTTAGCATCTTTCAGTTTACACATTGCACGCATGCCAAGTGCCTTTATACTATTACCAAATCCAGCAAACCCCTTTTCATTCTTTAAGAATGTAAATAATGGTAATGCATGTTCACCATTGACATCGCTCTTTTTAAATTGATCAAACTGTGTATTGTACTTTAATGTACAGAACTCATGTACCTCTTCATCAGTACCTGGTGTTTGGTCTGCAAATTGATTACATGGTACATCAATAATCTCCAGTCCCTGCTCATGGTATTTTTCATACATATCTTCTAGATCTTTGTACTGTGGTGTAAATCCACATCCGGTAGCAGTGTTTACTATCATTACTACCTTACCTTCGTAGTTGTGCATTGATACTTCGTTTCCACTTCTGTCTGTTAAAGAATAATCGTAAAATGTCATATATTTAATCTCCTATATTTATTGCAATTATATTTTATACAATATTTATATTTTGTCAATTGGAGATACTTTCATATCTCCAATTTGATTACTTCTGTTGTAATTTGGCGAATGTTTCTTCCGCATCATCGAGTATTTTAGCAAACTTCTCTAGAGCGATATCGATTGGTTCTGGTGTTGTTAAATCAACACCTGCGTGCTTCAATTCATCAATTGGATAAGCTGAGCTACCCATGGATAAGAATTCAAGATACTTTCGAACTCTATCTTGACCGCCATGTAAAATACCTTCCGATAACGCAACTGCTGTACTATATCCTGTTGCATATACATATACATAGAACGGTCTATAGAAATGTGGAATTCTCGCCCATTCATACTGTACTTCATCATCAATCACTAAATCTTCACCAAAATATTTCTTTACAAGGTTTAGATATAACTGATTTAAGAATTCAGGTGTTAAGGATTCACCACGTTCTGAAGCGGCGTGTGCCTCTTTTTCAAATTCCGCAAACATTGTCTGACGGTAGATTGTACCTTTGAAACCTTCCATGTATTGGTTTAGTAAAGCCATACGTTGTGCAGGATCTGTTTCCTTCTGTAACAACTGTTCAATTAGCAAGTTTTCATTTACTGTAGAGGCAACTTCCGCTACGAACATTGTGTAGTTAGCATAATGTACTGGCTGTGTATGGTTTGTACGATAGCTATGCATAGAGTGTCCCATCTCATGTGCTAATGTAGATACACTATCGAGTGTACCTGTATAGTTACATAAGATATATGGATTGGATGTATAGGTACCTGAAGAGTACGCTCCACCACGTTTCCCTTTGTTTGGATAGACATCTACCCAACGGTTCTCTAAACCTGCTTTTACAACATCTGTATATTCTGTACCAAGAGGCTTAACAGCTTCTAGAACCATTTCCTTAGCTTCTTCATAGGAATAATCCTTTGCGCTGCCCTTTAAAAGAGGTGCGTATACATCATAATAATGCAGTTCATCTAGACCTAACATCTTCTTACGTAGTTTTACGTAACGATACATCGTTGGTAAGTGTTTATGTACAGTTTCAACTAAGTTATCATATACACTAACTGGAATATTATCAGAGAACATCGCAGCTTGACGTGAAGATTGGTGATGTCTTACCTTCGCATCAATAGAAGCAGCTTTTACAGTTGTACTATAAGTAGATGCGAATGTGTTGATATGTTGCTTGTAGCCCTTGTATAAAGATTGGAAAGAATTCTTACGAAGTTCACGATCATCGCTGCCCTGTAAAAGAATATAACTAGAGCCATTTACTGCATGATCATTACCTTCTGCATCCTTGATTGTATCAAATACCATATCCGCATCCATTAACGCTTCACTCGTTCTTCCTGGTGCAGAGAACACCTCACCAAAGGCAGATAATAGTTTTTCTTCTGCAGCACTTAACGTATGTGCCTTATTACGCACAAGATTTTCTAATAAGAATGCAAAATCCTTTAAGGATGGATCCGCAATAAATCCCTTTAAGACTTCTTCATCATTTCCCAGAATCTCCGGTTGTGCAAATGAAGTAGCACTTACAACTTCAACATATTTTCCATACGCCTTGGAATACATACCCTGAGCATCGGTCGCTCTTGTATCTTCACTATGACGCAACATTGCATATGTAAATACATTGTTTATCGCCTTATCTAATTCATCTGATACCTTAAAATACGCAAGTAAACTTTCAGCATTGTTTAACTTACCTTGAAAAGATGCAGCATCTGAAATCAAAGCATCAAGCTTTGTGAGTGCTTCATTCCAAGCCTCATCATTTTCAAATAATGTTGAAAGGTCCCATTTGTATTGTTGTTCAATTTGATTACGTTCTTTTAATTCTGTCATAATATCACCTCAGCTTCTGTATTATATCATTATTGTTGGATACATTTTGTATATTTGATTGATCAATTCTTGTGGCATGGAACGTGCACCACGTATATTCGTTAGACCAAAGTTAGAAATAAACTTCCTTGTTAACTGATGATCTTCAAAAAAATGAATCTTTTGAAGACAGATAAACATCTCATTATCACTCTCTTTGTCTAAGTCATCATGGAATACAATATCTTTTTCAACCACCTTACAAAGATAGCGTAGTTCTCCAAATGGCATTCCATAATAGATAAATACATAATCGTTTATTTGATAATTGAGTTTCTGTTTCCAATACATCAAATCACTTTGCACAAACCCCGCATCGATATCATAGACAGCAGGATTAGCAGGTATTACCCAATAATGATTGTACAACAATCTATTTCCTACCAAATCTCTAGCCTTTAATAGAAGTTCATTTAGCGTTTCATCTTTGATTGTGCCATCTAAGATTGCAGTCACCCAGTGTTTCTTATTCATATGATATGCAGGATAGAAACCAGGTGACTGAAGTAAATCACCTACCTTTGATGGTTCTACTTTAATATTTACTGCATCAACATATTCATCATCAGATGTTTTATCTAATTTACGCTTACCAATTGTAAACATGAGCGCATACATCTTGTCACAACCACTATGTTTGTATGCTGTAAAATCATTATCAATATTACGTTTGTTATTTTGCAATTTTGTAAATGGATGATCAGCCGTATCGTGTAATTGATGTATCATCCATTCATGCATGATATTAGCTTGATCACTAGAATACATCCTCTTCTCAAAACAGTTTTTTGCGATATCTTCTAAACAAGAAAGATATGCAGTTCTAACTTTGGAAGCGAAATTACCCTTCTTACCAATGGTATGGACAGCTACATATTCTTCATCTGTAAACTCATCCAGAACGCTTCCAGAAACAGCGTTATGATCCACTGTAATTAGCGCGTACATACCAGTATCTTCTAATCTTGTCTGATACTGAAAAATACCAT
>CALBKL010000403.1 GCA_937895985.1 uncultured Solobacterium sp. | reverse complement strand
TTGTATAAACCTACATCCCTTTGGGTTTCCAATATATATGGCTATACCGATACTTTTCATAGAGTTTTCTACTCATTAAATCTAAGCATACAATATAGCCATTTACATCTTTCCATTATGATAACCCTATATGTTTACATTAACAATTTAAGAAACTATTAATAATATCAACTATATTTCTGTTGTAATTTACATTAGGTTTATGACATTTTTATCACACAAAAAGGATATGCAATGCACATCCTCTCATTTCTTATAGGTGTAGTACGCGCTCTTTGATTTCTTGTGTTCTTCCTTGGTTCCAGAATTGTGTTCCAATATAACCACAAGTACGACGTGCTACATTCATCTTTGTTTGATCTGTATTACCGCAACATGGACACTTCCAAATTAACTTATGGTGTTCATCTTCGACGATACTAATTTCGCCATCATATCCACATACTTGGCAATAGTCACTCTTTGTATTCAATTCAGCGTATGTAATTGTATTGTAGATATGCTTCATAAGTGCAAGTACTGCAGGAATGTTATTTTGCATATTCGGAACTTCTACATAGCTGATTGCGCCACCTGGAGATAACTGTTGGAAGTCAGATTCTAACGTTAACTTATCAAATGCATTGATATCTTCAGCAACGTGTACATGATAACTATTTGTAATATACGCGCGGTCTGTAACACCCTTAATTATTCCAAAACGCTCTTGTAGACACTTTGCAAACTTGTATGTTGTAGATTCCATCGGTGTTCCATATACGGAGAAGTCAATATTTGTTTCAGACTTCCATTTGTTGCAAGCATCATTCAAGTGCTGCATTACACGCATACCAAACTCTTTGCCCTTCTCTGTTGTATGAGATGTACCAGTCATATAGTGTACACACTCATATAGGCCACCATAGCCTAATGAAATTGTGCTATATCCATTAAACAATAGTTTATCGATAACCTCACCCTTCTTCAAACGAGCA
The DNA here is from genome assembly GCA_937895985.1 of uncultured Solobacterium sp. The sequence goes on along the minus strand of CALBKL010000403.1, from coordinate 726 downwards.
ATCGCACCATATTGCCATAAGATAGGTGCTACATCAGATGGTGTTCCAAGCAATCTCTTATGACGAATCATCAATGCTCTATAGCAGAGATCTAATCTTTCATCAAAGATCTTCCAGAACTCTTCTTCATTACCCTTTGAAGAACATGCCACATCAACTAAGTTAATTGTTACAACGCCCTGATTAAATCTTCCATAGTATTTATGGTGGTTACGATCATAGTTCTCTGCTTCTGCAATATTTCCTAAATCTTTATCTGTAAAACGATCTACTGTTAAGAAGGAACGACATCCCATACATGGATATACATCACCGTTCTTAAGGTTCTTCATCACTTTAGCAGAGATATAGTCAGGTACCATTCTCTTCGCAGTACATTCAGCCGCAAGTTTCGTCAAGTAGTAATACTTGCTATCTTCATATACATTATCTTCATCTAATGCATAGATAAGTTTAGGGAATGCTGGTGTAATATAGATGCCTTTTTCGTTCTTAACACCTGTCATTCTTTGCTTAAGCATCTCTTCGATGATAAGCGCAAGGTCATCTCTTGTCTGACCAGCTTCCACTTCATCTAGATACATAAACACTGTTACGAAAGGTGCCTGTCCATTTGTAGTCATCAGTGTAATGATTTGATACTGAATTGTCTGTACACCTGTTGTAATTTCTTTGCGCACACGCAATTCCGCAAGTGCATTAACCTTGTCATTATCAACTTCAATA
>CALBKL010000402.1 GCA_937895985.1 uncultured Solobacterium sp. | reverse complement strand
AAACTGTAAAGCGTGAGGTAAAAGAAGAAACTGGTCTAGATGTAACCGATATTCAATACTATAAATCACAACCATGGTCCTTCTCATCCACATTACTTTTTGGATTCTGGTGTAAAGCACATGGTGATTCTCCTATCCAGATGGATGAAAATGAGTTACGTGTTGCACGGTGGGCAGACCGTGAGGAAGAGATTAACAGTCTAGATAATGCTTCACTTACAACTGAGATGATTCAATATTACAAACAAGGGAAAGTAGTCTAACTACTTTCTTTTCATATCTTCTGGTAATGGTGATTCTAGAATAATCTTCGCTTTGGTAAAGGGTTGTAATAATTCAATTCTTGCACAATGCAATGCTGGTCGTTTGATCCATTGTGTACTGCCACCATACAACGTATCCCCACAAAGTGGATGACCAATCCCCGCAAAACCAGCACGTATCTGGTGTGTTCTTCCCGTTTGTAAATGCACTTTTATCAGGCACTCTGTTTGATACCTTTTCATTACTTCATATTCTGTAATACATTGTTTTCCACCTTGATTGAAGGATTGTGTCAGTTGTCCATCTTCCTTCAACAAGGAAAAAATTAGTGTAGCTTTATCTTCTAGTTGTCCTTCAACAATCGCGTAGTAGTGCTTTTGAAGGATTCCATCTTTCCTTTGTGCTGTTAATCTTGCGGCAGAGAGTTGATTTTTCGCATAAATCATAATACCTGATACATCTTTATCTAATCGTCCAATTGGACGAATCACAAAGTGCTCATCTTGGTAATAATCTCTTAGAATTGTTCCCATATCATCCGTTAAATGAAGATGACTCGGATGAGATGGTATGCCTGCAGGTTTATCCACAATCACAATATCTTCATCTTCATACAAGATGTCTGGTCGCATGACACTTGGATGAAGTGGATATGTTTCTAGATTCAATTCTTCAATCATTAGAACATCTGTTGTATGTACAACTTGGTTGACCATCACAGGTTCTCCATTTAAATACATCTGATATGCTGAGAATTTAAAGCGTGAAATTTCATGACGACTAAAACCCAAAGACGATAAAACGGCCTTTACTGTAAGACCGTTTTGTTTATCTGTGATTTGATAGTGC
>CALBKL010000401.1 GCA_937895985.1 uncultured Solobacterium sp. | reverse complement strand
ATTTTGCAAGGGATATACTGATGAAACTTACATACATATACGCTACTGCCGCAAGAACACTTGCCATATCTACGATATAGATAATGACACGTCTTCCAACAAAGGCTCCAATCAAACTAATTGCACAGACAAACAGAATTGCATAAGGTTGTACACCTTTTTCATTCTTAATACTGTATCTTTCTCCAAGATGTTTTCTTTGGGATAGACTTGCAACCAGTTTACTTGACGCAATCATAAAGCCATTGATTCCACCAATCACTGCAGCTGCCAAGGCAATTAACATGATATAGAATCCGGCTTTCCCTAAGTGTTGAATCACCGCATCCGCAACAGCCCAGTGTGTTTTCATAGCTGCTTCAGGTGAAAATCCTAATCCTGCTATGGTATTTAAAGCTCCATAAAGGAATATACCAATAAAGACTGAAATACCTACTAACAATGTAGATTTTTCAGGCTCAAAGCCTAGTTCCTCTGAAACCTGTGGCACTACGTCAAACCCAACAAATAAGAAGGGGGCTATCGCAATAATTTTCGATATTTCACTAAATGAAAAGTGGTAGTTATCCACATAGTTTTGATGAAAGGCTTGTAAGTCACTTCTCATAAACATCAAACCTAGAAGTCCTGATACAATGACTGCTAAAAGAATGCTCATGACATTTTGCACTTTCGTGCTAATTTTTAATCCCTGAATATTGATGTAACCAAATAAGATAATGACGGCAGACATCACAAGTACATCTGTTAGATAGATAGGATATCCTGAAATAGAATATAGATAGAAGAAGTCCATCTTCGCTCCAAATATCTCACGAAGCAGTAACACAAAGGCTCCTGCATTCAGTGGTACCATGCTTAAATAACAAAGACTTAAGGACCAACCGACTACAAAGCCATGTCCTGTGCCTAGATGATTTAAAGCATAGGTGAATTCTCCACCATCTTCTCTATGATTCTCTAGCATGATGTGATAGCCATTCTGTATCACCATGATAAAAATGCCACCAATCAAAAGTCCTATAAAGGTATTGATTACACCTGCTTCTGTTAGAAACTTTGTACCTGGAAGTGTAAAGGAACCCCAGCCTATTATGGCTCCAATAACTAATCCAAGAACATCAATATATCTTAATTTTTTATCCATTGATTTTATAAACGAACTTTTTTAGCAATGATATTTCCAACAACACCACCAGTCACCATGACAATTAAGAAAATCCATCCTGATAATGAGAAGTTTGCGATTGGAGTATATAGAGCTCCTACATTACATCCATTAGAAAGTCTTGTACCAAATCCCATTGCAAATCCACCGATTGCATAGAATAATGCCTGCTTTGGATTCATCTTCCAGCTTGACTTGCAGAATGATACGAAGTTATTTGAAGTTAACATGTAGATAAATGTACCTAATACAATACCTACGTTCTGTACATTGATTGGGTGCTCAAAGAAAGGCATTTGGTAAGGACCAGCTGCTCCCTTTGTAAACTCAACGATAGCTTCTACCTTAACACCGAATAACATGAGTAACTTACCGAACCAGAATCCGTAAGGAGTACTTGCTCCCCAACCAGCCTTAGTAACACCCATGAGTAATACGAATACTGCAGAAATTACAAGAACAGATGTTCTTAAGCTCCAAGGACGAGCAAAGATCTTTTCATATCCATCTTCGCTGCATGGACAAACTGGTTCTGTTTCATCTAAAGACTTCTTTTCAGCAGCTAACTGTACTGTTTCGCTACCAATACCGAAGTAAGTTCCTGCTTCCTTTCTCTTCTTTTCGTAGAGATAGCTTAACTTCACTACGATCAAGCAAAGAATACCAGTTAGAATTAGAGCACCTAAGTAACCCTGTAAACCATCAAATCCAAATAGATCTGGGAAGTATACACCATTCTTATCACCAAACTTGATTAAAGAATCTTGTACCCAGCTTGCTGTATTCTGAATTGGAAAGCCTACAAATACACCAATACAGAAGAATAGTAAGGTAACAATACCTC
>CALBKL010000400.1 GCA_937895985.1 uncultured Solobacterium sp. | reverse complement strand
TACTAAAAATACCATTCAAGGAAATATCTATGTTTCCACGATAGGAACTGGCACCAGCAATACGGAATATGAATTTTTGACCGGTAACTCTATGGCTTTTTTACCGATTGGCTCCAATGCCTATACGCTATATGAAAAACATACACAGCCCGGTCTTGCGATGACTTTATCTGATCAAAACTATAGTACGACTGCCTTCCATCCTTACCACAAAGAGAATTGGAATCGTATCAATACCTATCAATACATGAACTTTGAACGATTTATTGGTATGGAAGATATCACAAACTATCAGAAGTTAAGAAACTATATCTCTGATGAATGGGATTTCCAACATGTCATTGATTTATATAAACAACGTGATCCAACAAAACCATTCTTCATGTTTAATGTGACGATGCAGAATCATTCCCCATACGATACCGGATTGATTCATGATGTACATATCACTTCCATGAAGGGAAATTACCCACAGACAGAAGAGTATCTCAGTATCATCCGTAGAAGTGACATAGCCCTAGAACAGCTTGTCAATTACTTTAAAAATGTATCTGAGCCAACAATCATTCTAATGTATGGTGACCATCAACCATTTATTGAAGATGCATTCTACGAAGAACTCTATGGCAAGAGTCTACACGAACTTAGTGATGCGGAAAATCAACAGAGATATATCACTCACTTCTTTATGTGGGCCAACTATGACATTCCTAGTGGTAGTATCCCTTATATCAGCGCAAACTACCTCAGTACCTTACTTGCGGAAAACGCAAACGCAAAACTAACGCCATATCAAAACTTCCTTCAAAATGTATATCAAGATGTACCTGTCGTATCGGCTTTAGGTTGTATTGATAAAGATGGTAACTACTTTGTTTATGGTGAACATAATGCGTATTCATCGAAATTAGAGACGTATGCACAACTCGCTTATAATAACCTTATCGAAGAAGAAAAGCGTAAAAATGAATTATTTACCCTTCTTCCTGCAAATTCAAAATAAGTACTGTATAATGATTTTATGAACGGAATTCAATACGAACACAGCTGTGCAAAATATTTATCCAAGCTTGGATATAAGAATATTACTCTCACCAAGGTAAGTGGTGATCAAGGTATTGATATTATCGCTACCAAAGGGAATTTAAAATACGGTTTTCAGTGTAAGTATTACAGTGGAACTGTAGGAAACGATGCTGTACAGCAAGCCTTCTCCGGTATCGCTTATTACAAGCTAGATAAAGCAGTTGTGATCACCAACAGCGATTTTTCCTCGGGTGCACGTAAGCTTGCTGAAGAGGCAGATGTCCTATTATGGGATCATGTAGAACCGATAGAAGAAGATAATCGTTATACACTGTATCAGGCAATGGCAATTCTCTTCTTCGGTTGGTCAATCATTCAACTCTATCAAATTTTCTATAGTGCAGAGCCAACCAAAGACTATCAGTTCATTTCCTATAGTCTATTATTTATCGCATCCTTCTTACAAGCAATTCCACATCATGCACGGATCGCAACAGGCATGGCAGTAATACTCTCTTCAACACATGCATACATGTATTCGATACAGAAGGTATTCTCAATCTTCACTCTAGATTATTACCAGCTTGCGTTATTCTTCTTTATTATTGTTACATTTATACGATTTGTTTACTATATCAAGAAGTACTCGATTCGTCGTCAAGCAAATAAACGAAATCAATTACGGCAAGATATACAAGAAACACGTTATACGATTGCACAAAATATGGCTATCTTCCTTGCAAATGAATTTAACTGTAATGTGAAGGTAATTGATACGAAGGTAAAAGATAACGATCTTATCATCACCTTACAAACAAATCGCACACAAACAAGTCAACTAGCATCGACACAAACAAAATTAAACCAAAACCAAGAACAGATTCAATATGAACTACGTGCTACTGCACTACACATGATTGAACTAACAATAAGAGCCAGTCATTAGTTTGACTGGCTCTGCTTATCTTTTACTTTTCTTAGGAAATCACTGACCCAATTAGAGTCAATTTCTACAGATTCATCTTCAGCTAGATATGGTTTGTAGTGTTCTTCTAAAGTTTGATACAGTTCCTTGGTAAAAGGAACTTCTCCCACAATTCCATCACCAGATTGAATCAAGAACGTATACTCATCACCACTTGTATTGAAATACATATGATCAATTTCTAAACTTTGTGATTGTATCTTAGCCAGATCACCTGTTACATACTTACCAATTTCAATGATACGATCATCTAACCCAAGTAGGGCAATCAATGCCTTTTCTTGCATGTCTGATTGATTCGACACAATTCTCTTCGTGCATGTTTCAATCCACTTATTTAAAGCTTCATCCAACTCATCACGATGATAGCGACGATTGAACATGAGGTTCATCTCTTCATAATCTTTTTGGTTATCTGGATATCCAACCAATAGATTCTTACTACCATCATGATACATGCATGTATATAACATATTTTGTTCCGTATGGCATTTTGAGCAGCTATGACGGAATAACTTACCACGTAGTAGGTTTGTTTCTGCAGATGGAT
>CALBKL010000399.1 GCA_937895985.1 uncultured Solobacterium sp. | reverse complement strand
CTCTTTAGGGTCTGTACCAGAACCAACTTCATCCATCAATATCAAACTGTTTTCTGTTGCATTTCGAACAATTTCCGCTTGTTTCTTGATATGTGCACTAAAACTGGATAAGGATTCTACAACAGATTGATCATCACCAATGTCCACAAACACATTATCAAAGAAAGGAATGATAGCACTTTCTGCAGTGACAGGAATACCAACATAAGTCATTAACACAAATAAACCAATCACTTTCATAGATACAGTTTTACCACCTGTATTTGGACCAGTAATTAAAAGAATACGTTTTGGATCACGTAAATGATAGTTATTCGCCACTACCTTCTTTGGATCAATAAGAGGATGTTTGGCACGTATAATTTCAATTTCCTTTTGTTCTGTGAGTTCGGCCGCAACACCATCATGAAGTTTACCCCATTGAACTTTCGCAAAGATAGCATCTAAGATACCACATGTTTCAATATTGGATATTTCTTCATCCGCAATCGATGATACACTTCTTGATAACATCGTCAAGATACGATGAATCTCCTCTTTTTCTTTCTCAACAAGTTCCATCTTACGATTATTTAAACCAACAAGTGATGCAGGTTCAATATATGATGCTTGTCTTGACGCACTATCACCATGCAGTAAACCACCGTACATATTCTTATCTGATGCTTTCACCAAGATAACTGCACGACCATTTCGCATTGTCACAATAGAGTCAACCACACTATCGGAATGACTTGCCACAAATCGATTTGCGGCAGTTGCGATTTCACCATCGATGCGCGATAAACTACTACGAATACTCTTTAACTCTGGTGAAGCTTTATCCATTACTTCACCATATTGATTTAAACAATTACCTATCTCTTTTGCGATTTTCTCATGAACAATTAATGTATCATATAGGTCTTGTAGATGTTCGTGAGCTAAGGCATTCATCGATTTAAAATAATTTAATATTCCTTGAATGCCTTGTATCAAAAACATCTCATCAATTAATTCTTGTGCGGTTAAAGTTCTACCCTTTTTTGCGTTTAATAAAACATCTTTTAAATCCTTTATTTGAGACATTGGTAAACGATCTTCATGAATACACATTGCAAGTGCTTCTTTCATGTATGCATGTTCACGACGTATCACAAGTGGGTCGAATGATGGTTTGATGGTATCTACGTATTCAATGCCAAGTGAAAAAGAACATTGTTTTTTTACCTGTTCTAATATCACATTCAATTCTAGACTACCAATTACACTCATACTAACTCCTATTTCATCAGTTTACTTTCATCAACAAACCCATTATCTTTTAACCAGTTTTCAACTGCGTTTCTCTGTAAATCTGTTAATGACTTCGTATCTTCTTCCATCTTAGAGAAACCTTCACTACTAAATAGTGGTCCCAAGTAATCCTTAGCAACCATTTCCGTAACTTGATTTACTTGTTTGATTAAAGAATTTTCTACAATATAACTTCCATTTTTAAATAAAGGTGTATGTAATAACACTGTTATCACGACCATCCAGACAAACGCTTCTAATACACCAAACACAGCACCTAATAGTGCACTGACAGCATGTAAACCTGGCACTTTATGTACACCCTTTGCAATTCGATCAACCACAAAGAACAAAATACGTAAAACTAAGAATAATAAGATAAACCATGCAATCTGGTTTACATATGTTTTAGCAATTGCTTCAAATGGAGTTCCAGATAAGCCTAATGACTTTACAGATATAATATTGATGTATTTCGCAAACACACCACATAATATCCACGCAATCCAATAAGAAATAATGGAACCAACAAGTCCAATTAATCTACGTAGAATCCCTGTATTATAACCCTGGGCCGCTTTTAGAATGAAGAATATCACAACAAAGGCACTGAAATATATCGCCCAATTTTCCTGTAATGTAAACATAAATAAAACCTCCTATATAAAGATGATAAAACAAATCGTTTCAAACTTCCAACTGCATGATAAAATATACTACATGAATAGTACAATAACTTTAAAATTAACACCAACTCAAGAGGAACAATTATTTGCTACTTCTAACGAATTTTTATCTACCCCTCCACAATATGCAAAATGGCAATTAAAACCGGAAAATTGTGTTATTACTTGTTATACATCTGGTAAGACTGTATTCCAAGGAAAAGACGCAAACATTTATGCTGCAGCTTTTATAAATGAACCTGAAGTACTGATAACTACTC
>CALBKL010000398.1 GCA_937895985.1 uncultured Solobacterium sp. | reverse complement strand
AGCAATGATTACCCTCAATAACAAAAACGGAGAAATCGTTGGTGTTGGTGGAGGTAGAAACTATGGTGGAGATGGTGGATCACGACTATTAAACCGTGCTCTACAACAATACAAGCAACCAGGTTCCAGTATCAAACCGGTATTAGAATACGCACTTGCATTTGAATATTTAGGTTTTTCATTAGATGAAGTCTTGATTGATAGACCAATTACCTATCCAGCAGAACAACGTGTTCTTGTAAACTATAACGGAAAATATGAGGGTGATGTTACATTAAAAGATGCAATGGCAAACTCCTTAAATACCCCTGCAATCCAAACATTAGAGAAAGTTACAGCCAAGATTGGTTCTGACGCAGTTGTCGATTACCTTAAGAAGATCGGCTTCTCGCAAGTAAAATATGGTAATTATCACCTATCCTACGCAATCGGTGGCAACGACTTTACTGCTTCTGTAGCTGAGATGGCAGCTGCACATGCAATGTTAGTAAATCTAGGTGTTTATAACGAACCACATACTATCCGTCGTATACAAACTGATGACGGTAATGTATATGAACCACAGAATCAGAATGTCCGTGCACTTTCATCTGGTAGTGCCTACCTCGTAGACCAATTAATGGAAAATAACGTCAATCAAAATAAGTATTATAACCATATGCAAATATTACAGAGTGGTTATCCAGTCTATGCAAAGACTGGCACAACTGACTGGGGCAATGATGGTTTACAATATGGAATTCCAAGTGGTGCCGCAAAAGATAAATGGATGATTGCAAGTACATCTCAATACACCAATGCAGTATGGTATGGATTTGATCAAGCAATTGATGGTGAGATGACATACTTCCCTCCTTGGCGAGACCTGAATACACCTGGGCAAATCAATCGTCACATGCTAGATATTGAATCCTATATCTCTCCAGATACAATTGGAGGTGTATCTCAACCAAGTGATGTACAAGATGTAACTTATCTTTATGGTACATATCCACACGTTGCAAATGATGGTTCAAGTTATGGCGGTAAGACAATAACTTCGCAAGTATCATCGAGCGGTTTAAATTACACACCAACACAATACACAAGTTCTTATCGTAACAATAACAGTTATTTAGCAGGACTTAACGCTTCTATTTCAAATGGAATTGTGTATATTAATTGGCTGACCCAAGATACATGTTCTGGTAGCCGTAATATATCTCTCAAAGATAACTATAACAACATTTCTAAATCTGGTGCTTGCCTTGCATACAACAGTTTCCTACAAACATCTGCAAACGGTAAATTCTATGCAGATTTATATCAGGATGATGTCTATATCACTTCAGTAACAAGTAAGACGAACATGTATGCAGGTCTACCAGAATATTTCAAAGGAAAAGTCAAAGCTTGTGGTTACTTTGTGACAAGTAGTGGTAAGAAATCAGATACCATCTGTACAGATGCTGGTTATTATGATCCGGACGCTACTGCCGCAAAGGATGCAAAATAAACAATAAGAATCTATAGCGATATAG
>CALBKL010000397.1 GCA_937895985.1 uncultured Solobacterium sp. | reverse complement strand
CGTTAAAGCATCATGTTGCATAACTGTATTTACTGTACTTTTAACAATCTTTGGATCAACGTTATTCATCAGAATACCAATAATTGATGAATCTGGAATAATCAGTGTGATTCTATCTTGTATCGCTTTATAAGCAGGGGATTGTAACATTTCTCCTTGGAAGCCAGGTCCATCATTTGACCATACCTTTGTAATTTTATCTTGAATGGATTGATTGCAATGACATGCGGCATATATCGCTAGATTACCACCTTTAGAATGTCCGCCAACATGGATTGGTAAGGTTTCGTTTTCAAATAATTGATCAATATATGCGACTGCTGCTTTTTGACCATTGGTTCCTGTTGTGTAGGATAAATAGAAATCTTCTTTCCAACCAATAAAGGTATTATCTGTACCACGATAGGAAATATAGAGCATATCATCTAGTTTAAAGGTTACAGCAGAAAACTGTACGACAAAGTCTTTGTCAGTATAACTGATATAATAACCAATTTTAATATCTTTAAAACGCTCTGTATCAGAAACTTTATCGAGTAATCTAGCATTCACTCCATTATAGGTTTCTATTTCTGCGATTTCTTCACGTGTGTGTAGTTTATAAAATTCATCTCTTATCTTATGGAGTGGTTGAAAAGTTGTTTCGATATTAGGAATATCATCATAATGAACATAAGATAAAAGGCTGAGGATAGCATTATCCACTTCATTAAAGGGTTCGGTTGTAAATGGAAGATCTCCACGCCAATCAAGATAGTCATAAATTGTTGTCATAGCATTACCTCGTATTAAGAGTACCATATCATCTTTCTATCGTCATTGATTTGATTTTTATCGGGTTATACCTAAAATGATAGATTTCTGACGAATGCTTAAGTTTCAAAGTAAACGCAACACGATAAGTAAAGGCAATAGATAACGAACTAATGTAGTCATTATCAGATGAATTTTTGATCGATAATGACTCTTTTTAATGGTAATATGGTATCTTTTATATAGGAATACTCGCTTTTTTGGCGCAATGAAAACAACTGAAGGGTTTAGGTGTCAACTAAACGCAACAGTTCAGTTTGTGTAAGTCGAGTATCCGTTGGACTTTGGGGACCTATTGAATTAGGTCTAGGCTTAGATTAACTTCGTCTGGTTCGATCGGTGTTAATCCAAGCTTTTTTAGTGTTTTGAGTTCTGCCCTAGTGAGACATTCAAATGGTGAACGACCATCCAATGAGTCACGCTTGACAGAATTGATATGGCTCATCATTAGATTTACCTTTTCTTGTGTAAGGTCGTTAAAGGAAGTTCCTTGAGGCAGATATTTTCGAATATATTCATGATTCTTTTCAATGCGCCCCTTTTGTTGAGAGGCGCGGGAATCACAATAAAATATATGACAGCGCTGTACGTTGCGTGTACCACGTTCCAAGGAAATGGGGTCCTTGAATTCAGGACCGTTGTCCGTAAGCACTACACGGAACATAGTAGCGAACCTTGCAAAGCCGATCTTCCTTTGGATGTGGTCGAATACTTCTGTTACAGAAGCTTGTGTATTTCTATTCCTTAGGAAGGCAAACATAAATTTACTCTTACGTAATAGTAGGGTTAGAAGTACCTTTTCGCCGACACCTTTCTTACCGATGACGGAATCCATCTCAGCGATATTAGCTTTCGGATGCTGGGCAATGAATTCCTGAAAGGCAGTATAATCGCGTCCCACACGGCACGATTGGTTGTCTATCGTAGTGTTATCGCCACGTTTGATATTCTTTTTGGAGAGCGGATAGCGAACACGCTTGGGAAGATCTATATTGCGAATGGTGAGTTTATTGTCATTGACATAGCGGTAAAAAGTAGAACGGGATATTCCCATCTGTTCACCATGAGTGGAGAACACGTGAGCGACAGTTTGCCTTTGGTCACGAATCAAAGGCGTGACGAGATTATCGAGAAATCTCAGACCTTTTTCCCCAGTACGGATCTTCTCTCTAGATAGATGAAGAGTAGATTCATAAGTACTATGTGCCTGTGCAGGGATGTAGCGATACTTTCTCTTTCTACATGCAGAGAAACGTGGACAGCCATTGCATATCCAAGGGGCCTTCATGATTCGGCTGCAGGTAGGAGTGACAGAATGAAATGAAGAGTATTCATCAAGGATCCTATGCTTTTTAAGTTCTCTGGAAACAGTTGAAGCAGAGGCATTCAAAGCGGCAGCTATCGTACGCATGGAATGATTTTGTTTGACATGTATAAGGATATTGATACGGTCTTCGAGTGTGAAATGTTTACCTGACATAAATGTTTTCTCCTGATATCTAAAAAGGAGTCCAACAGATACACAGGAATAAAGATAACATGTCACAAGTTAACGCAACAGAGTGTTGCGTTTATGTTGAAACTTAACTATTTCTGACGAATCGATGAAATTCGCTTTATTTTAAAGTGTTTTAATGTTAGAATTTCATAGAAATCAATGACAAAGGGTAAGTAGATATTGGCTGTGAAGTAGAGAGAAGATGTTTGGTGAAAATCTTCCATAAGTGATATTGAAGCTTCCTTTAGCAGAGTGCTTAATCAGCAACGTATCTCTACGTTACAGAGCAATTGAGGTGCGCACATTTGTGCGAATCAGGATGGTACCGCGTGTTAACGTTCCTGGATGTAGGAACGTTTTTTATTTGTTCAGGAGGTAAACAATGGAAAAACAATATAGACTTAGTGGAAATGAGGTCAGACAAAAGTTCTTGGATTTCTTTGCGTCTAAGGGTTGTATGATAGAACCTGGCGCAAGTCTTATTCCACATAATGATCCAACACTGTTATGGATTAATGCTGGTGTTTCAGCGTTAAAGAAGTACTTTGATGGTTCAGAAAAGCCAGCATCAAATCGTATCTGTAATGCCCAAAAATCAATTCGTACCAATGATATTGAAAATGTAGGCCGTACAGCCCGTCACCATACATTCTTCGAAATGCTAGGTAACTTTTCAATCGGTGATTACTTTAAGAAAGAAGCGATTACTTGGGCTTGGGAATTCTTAACATCCCCAGAATGGATTGGTTTTGATCCTAAGCGTTTATATGTCACTGTTTATCCAGACGATGACGATGCATATAACCAATGGGTTAAGGTAGGTATGATTCCTAGTCATATTCGTCGTACAGCAGATAACTTCTGGGAAATTGGTCGTGGACCTGGTGGACCTGATACAGAGTTATATTATGACCGTGGAGAGAAGTATGATCCAGAGGGTATTGGTGAAAAGTTATTCTTTGAAGATTTAGAAAATGATCGTTACATCGAAGTATGGAATATCGTATTCTCTCAGTACGATTGCCGTCCTGGCGAAGTTGATCGTCATGAGTATAAAGAATTACCACAGAAGAATATTGATACAGGTATGGGTTTAGAACGTCTTGTATGTTTGATTCAAGATGGTGAAACAAACTTTGATACAGACTTATTCTTGCCAATTATTCATGCGACTGAACAGTATGCAAAGCATTCATATAGCGAAAAAGAATATAAGATGGCATATCGCGTTATCGCTGACCATATCCGTACCGTAACATTTGCGATTGCGGATGGCGCGATGTTCTCTAATGAAGGTCGTGGATATGTACTACGACGTGTATTACGTCGTGCAGTACGTTATGGTATTAAGTTAGGTATTGATGGTGCGTTCATGTACAAGCTTGTAAAGGTAGTTGCAGATAACATGATTGCATACTATCCATATGTACAGGAAAAAGTTGCCTTAATTGAAAAACTGGTGAAGCAAGAAGAAGAATCCTTCCACAAGACACTTGCAAATGGTGAAGCACTCTTACAGGACGCATTAGCAGAGCATGCAGATACTAAGATCTTACCTGGCGAAGTAATGTTTAAGTTATATGATACTTATGGGTATCCAAAGGAACTTACAACAGAGATTGCCGAGGAAGAAGGTTATCGTGTAGACTCTGAAGGTTTTGATAAAGAAATGCAAGCGCAGAAAACACGTGCAAGAGAAGCACGTGGAAATATTCAATCCATGCATGGCCAATCAGCTGATTTAATGGACTTCACACAAGAAAGTAAGTTTACTGGTTATACAGATACACATTCGAAGGGAAAGGTAATTGGATTATTTAAGGATGGTATACGTGTAGAGTCATTAACAGATGAGGGTGATATCATTCTTGATGAAACATGCTTCTATGCAGAAAGTGGTGGTCAGTGTGCGGATACTGGTATTGTTTGGAATGACCATTTCAAAGCGAATGTAACCAACGTTCAAAAAGCCCCACATAAACAGCCATTACACCACATTACTATTGTTGAAGGAACACTTTCAGAGGGTGATGTAGTAGAAGGTGAATATGACTATGAAAAGCGTCAACGTACACGAGCAAACCATAGTTCATTACACTTATTACAAGCTGCACTAAAGAAGGTGTTAGGAGATCATATTGCACAGGCTGGTTCTTATAACTGTCCAGAGTATGGAAGATTTGACTTTACACATTTTGAAAAGCCTACGGAAGAGCAGCTTAATGAAGTAGAACGTCTTGTCAATGAACAGATTGCTTTAGCACAACCTGTTGTAACCGAAGTAATGGATGTCGAATCTGCGAAGAACTCAGGTGCGATTGCATTATTTGATGAAAAGTATGGTGATACAGTACGTGTTGTTTCCATGGGTGATTTCTCTAAGGAATTCTGTGGTGGTACACACGCAAGTAATACAGCTGATTTATGCGTATTCAAGATTACTTCTGAGGAATCTATTGGTTCTGGTATTCGACGTATTACATCTGAAACAAAGTTTGATGCATACCAAGACTTCAAGAGTGAAGAACAGTATCTACTTGAATGTGCGAAGTTAATGAAACTGCAATCATGGCAAGGATTCAGAGAGAAGTTAATCGCATTACAAGAAGAAAATGCACAACTTCGTAAAGAAAATGATGCACATAAGCAAGCATCACTATTATCTTCAGCAGATACAGCAGTACAGAAGGCTGAAACAATCAATGGTTTATCTTGTGTATTATTAAGCTTAGATGGCTTTGATACAAATAGTCTAAAGGCATATGCAGAAAACGTACGTAATAAGCTTGTGGATGGATTTGTATTTGTATCCAATACAACAGAGGGTAAGGTAACATTTGTATGCGCTAGCTCTAAGGCTGCGATTGCCAAGGGTAAGAAGGCTGGAGATATTGTAAAGGCTGCAGCTCAGTTAACAGGTGGTAACGGTGGTGGTAGACCTGACATGGCACAAGCTGGT
>CALBKL010000396.1 GCA_937895985.1 uncultured Solobacterium sp. | reverse complement strand
CTTTACTAGCAAATGGTGAAGAAGTAGAAACAGTTGAATTAAATGAAGCGAACAGTTGGAAGCACTTATTTACAGGTTTACAGAAATACAACAATGATGGTTCAGAAGTTGCATATACTGTAAAAGAAGTGGGTGAAACTGCTAACGTCATTGAGTTAGATGGTAAGAAGTTCAATGTAGAATATACAGGAAATACTACCGATGGTTTTACAGTTACAAATAAAAAGCCAATTGATCCACCAACTCCTACACCTACACCAACTCCACCTACAACACCAAAGACAAGTGATAATAGTCATGTGATGTCATACGCATTACTAACACTATTATCTGCATTCTTTGTTGTGATTGTTGCTTCAAAGCGTATTAAATATTCAAATTAGCAAAATGAAAACTCTTTACGAATAGGTAAAGAGTTTTTTACTACATTAACTTGTTTTCTTCTAATCGAATCTGAAGGAAACCTTCGCGGATGCCGGTTTTAGATATGAGTATACGCTTTGCATGATAGATTCTAGCAATCTCTAAAATCATATGTAATCCAGGAAGAAAGACTGGTTGACGACTAGGGTCTACATTTGCTTTCATGGCTGCTTCAAAAGCAGGATCATGCATGCATAACTTATCGAATATCTCTTGTAGTTTTGTAACTTCAATAGTTAATTCTTCATGGAAGAGGGCTTGATACACTTTGCCTGCTGCACGCATTGTTCCACCAATACCAATCAACTCCTCACAAGAGATATTAAGAGAAGGATATTCTCTGCGTGCAGAAAGAATTTCTCTTTCACATTCTGGAGTATCAATTGGAAGATGACGTAGACGTACACATCCAAGTGGGAAACTCATCGCATCGATTGGTTGTCAATTTTTAAATGAAATTAATTCAGTAGAACCGCCACCAACATCGAATGCGATGCCGTTTGTAAGATTTGGATATGAATACTTTGTACCTAAGAAATCATAGAGTGCTTCTTCATTTCCACTCAGTGGGTAGATATCCCATCCTGTTGTTTGAAGAGATGCTACAAGTTCTTCTTTGTTTTGGATGCGGC
>CALBKL010000395.1 GCA_937895985.1 uncultured Solobacterium sp. | reverse complement strand
GTGTATACATAATTTCTAACACCCTTACGTTTTAATAACTGCAGCGTTTGTTTAGCATTTTTGATTAACTTTACTTTATCATTACCTGCATCCTGTAAAGTTATGTAATACTGATACACCATTTCAAACTGCAATCCTTCTTTCTCTGCAAATTCAAGAATAAATTGATGTACAGAATGCAGTATGACATATTTACGAAGATATTCACGGTCATATGTATGACCGTAATGTTTCATTGTTTCCTGTAAACTATCTAGAATTACATCATAGGAATCTAGCAATGTCCCATCTAAATCCCATATACATGCATGGATTGGTTTAATTGGTAGCCTTGTGTAAACCTCTTCTTCATCATCATGGTGGATATATGCCCCATTTGCCAGTTGGACATGTAGAGAGGCTGGATTATCTTTGTGGGATGCCATATAAATTTCATCCTCACGAATCACATCTTTTGCGATATCCAATAATAGTGCTAATCCTTTCTTTGCATAGCCTTGGTTTCGATATGCTGGTAAAATACCATAACCGATATGACCTGATCCATTTCTCAAATTTTCATTGAGATAATGTCTTAACTTATATATACCAACAATATGATTATCTTCCCACAGGAAATAATATGTTTGTGGCACATAGCCAGGTTTTAAATTGATACCACTTGCGGTATCAATTAGTTTTAGCATTGTTTCATGCATGAATGTTTCTTTATCAATTCCATGATATGGATTCATAAAGCCATTTTCATCTTCTGGTAAATCTTTGAACACCTGGTATATAGCATCCGCATCTTGCCAATTTAATTCCCGTATTTCTAACATATTTATTCCTCCTTGATTACTTTCGCAATAGAGCCATGACTTCCATGTAAATCTTTAGTTACGATAATACCTTTATGGATACGCTCCTTTAACTCTTTGACGTGTGAAATAATACCTACTAGTCGATTTTCTCCAGACAAATTTGTTAGTGTCTGTATTGCGTTATTGAGTGAATCTTGGTCTAATGTGCCAAAGCCTTCATCAATAAACATCGTATCGATTTGGATACCACCTGCTTGGGATTGTATTTCATCTGACATTCCTAACGCCAAGGCAAGAGATGCGATAAATGATTCACCACCTGACAAAGAACTAACTGGACGCACTGAACCATTCGTATAGTCAATGACATCTAAATCTAATGCTTCATGGCTTCTCTTATCTTTCACACCTGCACTACGTACAAGTTGATATTGTTGATTAGACATCGATAAATAACGCTCATTTGCCTTATGAATCATACGATCGAGGTAGGCAATCTGAACATATTCTTGTAAAGTAATTTTCTCTTTACTAGAACGACCATTCCCCATTGCGACATCCGCAAGTTCCTTCAGGCTGCTATAGCGAGATAATTTTGTTTGATATGTCTCATGTTCAAATTTGATTTTCTGTTTCATGTCTTGTGCATCAGTTTCATACAACTGCGCATTGTGAATATTCTTTAGGTTTTCTTCCTGTTGAACTTGTAGATTTTCAATTTCAACTTGAAGTGATTTCAGTTGGTTTTGCTGTAGTGGAATCTCTTCAATGGATATAGATACCTTTTCCTTCAACATATCAATCTGTGCATTTATATACACTAATTCATCCGTTGCCTGTTTAGTAACATTTGTTAACTGATTGATTTGTTGTTGGTATTCTAAAATCTGTTTTGTGATCGTAGATACACGATTCTTCGCTTCTGTTTCAGAAGAATACTTCAACTTTCCAGTAATCTCTGCTACTTGTTTTTGAATCTGCTCATGTTCAACAGATAACTTTGCCTGTGTAATTTCATTCTGATTTACTTCGTCAGATACAACAGTTAATTTTTGTTGTAACTGTGGAATCAGTTTTAGTAATTCCTGATAACGTTTTGACTGCAATTGTAGTTGCTTAATATGTGTTGATATTTCTTCTTGTTCATTTTTTAGTTGTACTGTATGTTCATCAATAAACATCTGTACATCTTCAATTGGAATAACTTGTTCCGTAACAGACTTCAACACTAAATCTAATTCATTTTTCAATGAACTCATCTTAAGATTTGCATCTGCACATGCTTTACTAGCCAGTTGGTATTCTTTTTCAGCTTGATCCACTTTCTTTTTATATCGATTAATTTCTTCTTGTGTAACAAGTTTGTCACTATGACTTGCAGGATGCGGATGTTCTAAAGAACCACATACAGGGCACGGTTCGCCTTTGTTTAATCTTGAAGCCAGTAATCCTACTTGATTTGCGAAATAGGATACTTGTGCATCATCATACTGCTTTTGAATATCTGCTTTCATATCTGTAGTATTTTGCAGAGATATTGTTTTTTTCTTTAAATCTTCTACTGCAATTTGATATTCTTTTTGTGTCATGCTTGCATGATAAAAAGCAGATATCTTTTTTTGCAATTCTTCTTCCTTTATCGTAAGTTTATTCAAAGACACTTCACAATTTGTTAATGTCTGTAACTCCTTTTGCTTCAAAGCGATATCTTCATCTAATTGTTTCTTTAAACTAGTTTTCGCTTCTAAATCCTTTTTTACAGAAGATAGTTGTTTTTTGATTTCTGATAATTTTGTTATCAATTCCGTTAGGCGGGCATATTCAGGAAGTTCATGTTCAATTTGAACCTGTTCCTTCTTTAGGACATCTATCTGAAGTTTAAACTTTTCACCATCAACCTTTAACTTGTCTTCAAAGTAACTTACTCTTTCTTCTTTAGCAGGTTTTTCGCTTATCAGTTTCCCAAGCAAGAGAAGATCTTGTAGTTGTTTGGCTTTTTCTGCTTCTTCCTTGCGAGATTTCTGTAATTGTTTTTGGATTTGATCTTTTTGTCTTTGAAGGGTTATTATTTCTTCTTTTGCATTTGCGATAATCTTATCCAACAAATCATATACTGGCTGTATATCATCCATCGCAAATGTTTCTAGTATCTGTTCGTATTCTTCTTGTAAGATTACAGGAACACGAATATCACTGATGATTTGTTGCAAACGCAGTTTAGCCTCATTTAGCTTTGTAGTACCTTCCTTTGCCATTTGATTTAAACGATCCATGAGGATAGAGTACTTACTTGTCATGAATACTTTTTCAAATAGCTTTCCACGTTCTTTTGTGTCCGCATTTAAAATTTCGAGGAAGCTTCCCTGTGCAATCATTGCAATCTGACGGAATTGGTCTCTCTTCATACCAAGTAGTTGTTCAACCTGCTTGGTAACTTCAGTCGGTTTTACGATACGTTCACCGTTTGGCAAAATAAGATATGCATCTGCTGATTTGCTACGCTGTTTTACTTCACCATTCTTTTGTACATGTGTATAGCTATACTCAGGACGTCGATAGATATGGTATTCCTCGCTATGATAAATAAAATCTAATTCTACATAGGTTTCAATCTCTTCTTTTGCGTATTCACTTCGCAACGTTTTTACATCACGAATGTCTCCACTTGGCTTACCAAATAGAGCGAAAGTAATCGCATCAAAAATAGTAGTTTTACCCGCACCAGTATCACCAGTAATTAGATAAACTCCATTTTCACCTAACTTTGAAAGATTAAGTTCAATCTTGGATGCGTATGGTCCAAAGGCGGAGAGTACTAATTTGATTGGTCTCATTCTTCATCCCCCTCTTTCCATATTCTTGTCACAAGTTCATCTAAGATCTTTTCTTGTGTATCATCTAGCGCATGGCCTGTATATTGTGCGAAGAAGTCACCAAAGATTTCTTGTGGTGTTTGATTCTTTTGTTTTGTATAACTAATGCCTTGTTCGCTTTGTTCATACGTAGAATTTGGATACGAAATTCCCAGGATATTCGGGTAGCGCAAACGCAGTGTATTCATTGCGTCAAATACCATGCGCTCATCTTGTAGTTGAAAGTATACATAGTCGTCGTTCTCAGTATTCTTTCTTTGTAGAATATTCGCAAAGGTATCCTTAATGACAACGACATCACGTAGCGGTTTTAAATCAACCGTATAAACTGTTGTATTCCCTTTCTCTTTCATATCGATGATAGTAACTGATTTTGTTGTATTTGCTTCACCGATAGAGTATTTCAGAGGGGTTCCACAATATCGCATCGTATCACGCAAGATTGTCTGTGGACGATGGATATGCCCTAACGCAACATAATCAAAATCACAAAACACATTTCCATCCACATTATCTGTACCACCAACACTTACCTCTGAACCTTGTTCATCGGTTACAGTACCTGTAATAAATTGGTGCGATAAGATTACATTACGTTCCTGTTGATTTAATTCAACTGTTTGTAATGCATGTTTTACTGCTGCCGTATATCCTTCTACAGCCTCAGTCTCATCTAAATATTGATTTACGTAGATTGGACGTATATATGGAAGACTGAAGAAATGAATTGGTCCATATTCATCTTCGATGGTAGTGCATGCAAGCTTACCTGTATATTTTCCAGTAATATGAATATCAGAGTCCACAAATATCTCAGCCCCATACGAAAGTCTTGTGCCATTATCGTGGTTTCCAGCAATCATCATCACATGGATATCTAAGTTCTTTAACTCCAATAAAAACTCGCTTAAAAGAGCGACTGCTTCTGAACTAGGGTTACCAGTATCATAGATATCACCAGCCAGTAATACTGTAGTCACTTTTTCTTGTTTTAGAATGTCAATGATTTGTCGCAAAATGTACTTTTGATCTTCGATTAGCGAATATTCCTTGAGTCTTTTCCCTAAATGAAGGTCTGATAAATGTGCAATTTTCATATTGACCACTTCTTCCTTAGACATGTAACGTTTGATTCTGTGCAATTCTAAATAGAATCGCAATAATCCAAGTGTAATTCGTAATTGAATTTGGTGCGTAGTACTCTAACAACAGAATACATGCATGTAGCTCTTTGGCATTTTCAGAGAAGATACCATATCCCTTTTGATATTTTAAAAACGTCATAACTTCTTTATAGTCTTCCTGAATACGATCAAGTGAAATGCCTAGATTCGCTAAAATCGCATGCAATACAAAATAGTAATAGTTTACTGCGCGATCAAAGCTGCTACTAGACGATTGAATAAATTCCATTGTTCGTCTTACTTTTGTGGTCGCTGTCCCTTCACACAAAGCTAGGATATAAGATAATAATCTTGCATAGTCATTATCAAGTCGATATTCATGAATTAACATATCATCCATGATAACTAGCTCATCAACCACATCATCCTTTAGATTTGGTGAAAGTGCTAGAAGTCCTGCATAAACCACATCGGTATCATTCGTCAAAAAGCGATGTAAATCTTTCATCTGATTATAAATGGAAAGAGCTTTATAATAAATGCTCTTATAATCAAGCCCTGGTAAACTCGCCGCAGTAAATGCTAATAAACCAAGACCACTATTATCTGAAAAACTACGGTTAAATTGTTCCTCAAATGCCTTGGCATGAGAAATAAATTCATCTGGCTCGATATCAGTTGCCGCAATCATCGCAGCATATATTTTTGGCATGTAAACACGATAAGGCGATGTAAATGAGAATGACTTACTAATAACTCGTTCGCAAATTTTGATAGCCTCATAGTTGATATCTTTTTCAAAGTGAGAATAAATATAGGCGATTGCCACATTTTCCTGCTCTAACGAGAAGATATTACGACTTAGTTCATTTTTATCATCTACAAATTTTGTACATTTTTCTAATAATAACTCATTCATTTCATTTACCTCTTCTGAATAATATTATAAGCAGAATATGCTTTTCCCTCAATCAATGTCATCAAAAACAAGTCCTTTGTAGGACTTGTTTATATATGTAGTAATCTTTGTCTTTGTTGTGCAAGAGCTTTTATTAACGCAATTGTATATAGAATCGCATTTGTTAGAGTATAAATAGAAGTATTATTTCCCACATAGTAGCTTAATAAAATCATACATGCATGTAAAGCTCTTTCTGGTTTGGAAAATAAACCATATTGTCTACTTGCCTTTAAATACTTCATAACTTCTTCATAATCTTTTTGGATTGTATAAAGAGGAATCGAAAGATTTGCAACTACTGCATGAAGAACATAGTAGATATAACCAACATGACGATTCCATCCACTTGTGATAGGCACGATAAAGTCCATTGCATTCTTTACTTTCTGGGTTGCAGTTCCATCACAG
>CALBKL010000394.1 GCA_937895985.1 uncultured Solobacterium sp. | reverse complement strand
CTATATCTATTTAACCAATTTCATAAGAAAACCGGTAAACTCTTCTACCGGCATGCATGTGAAATACCAACATCGTTTATCACAAGTGAATTCAGTTGTTTTAATCAATTTATAGTAACGCTGTCGCAATAGGATAACCAATTAGCGTAGAGATTACTACAGCTATAAACATAATAATGAATCCGTATACCATCATCTGCTTTGTATTTGTCCAACCACTCGACACCGCTATCGCTACACAAGGCATTGCTGGAGGTGTCGCAAAAGCAAATGCAGATATCATTCCAATGTTTACAATCAGTGCTGCTACGTTCACTGTTGTCATATTTGCAGTTACCGCTAAAGCAGCGGCAGACACAACTGTAGCAGTTACCATATTGCTAGATAAATTTGTTTGAATTGCAGCCCAAAGGATAAAAATGAATACCATAATCATCACTGGTAAGTGAGATGTAATCGGAGATAATCCTGCGGATATCCATGCAGTTACACCAATATCACTATTGGTAATCGCTGCACCAAGCACAGTTGTACCAGCACACATAATAAGTGATGGCCACGATACACCCTTGCTCATTGCTTCACCTAAATTTAATAAAGGCTTTCCTTCATCTGTTAAAACAGATAATAGAACGATGCCAACTAATGGTGGAAATGCTGTTCCAAGCTTATCTAAATACTTTAAACCAATATAGATAGGACCTTCCTTAATAATATGCATGCATAAGTTTGGTAATACCCACATGCATACAACAAGGATAAATACCGCAAGTACAAGATTCTCTGCACGTGTTGGTTTCTGTAGATCTACGTTAATCTTCTTTTTCTCATAATTCGCAAACGATGAAGTATCTGGATTAATCACAAATCGGAATACTAGTAGTGTCACTAGTGCAGTTAAAATACCTACGGGAATTGCTGCTAGCATATAACTACCATAATGAATCACACTTCCATATAATTCAGTATATGCATTCATCGCAATTACCGGGAATACATGTGCAATTGGTGTCATGCCCGATGAGATACCGCACATAATCACCGTTCCCATCATTAAGATAGACGCAAGCTTATCACCCTTCTTCAGTTCTAGTAAAACGTAAATCTCTTCTAAAATTGGAAGATAAACAAAGAATAGTACCGTAGGTGAAATAAAACTACCCACTACAAGAATACTTGCAAAGTACAATGTGATAAATATCCACGGTCCCCTCATCGCTAGTTTAGAATGAATAAACAATAATGCAATTCTCTTGATATAGGATGTCTTTGACAGTGCGTATGTTACAACAAAAGTAAACATCAAGAATACAAAGATTGTTCCACCATAAGCACCAGCTAAGATTGTACCAATCTTTAATTCAGGCACAAATGCAAGTGCACCTATTAATAGAATTGATGGCCAATCAATCGCAATCGTTAACCACAATAATAAAGTTCCTGCAAAGATTCCCAATACCTGCATTCCAGATGCGGATAAACCAGCTAATGCAGGCAGAAAACGCATACCAAACATCAATAACAAAGATATGATAATAATTATGTTTCTTTTGCTACTACTCTTATTCATAGAGTTAAATTCTCCCCTGTAATTTACTACAACAAATAGTATAACGCAAATTACAAATTTTGATTCATAGAAATCGCACAGAAAAAGGCACTCAATGAGTGCCTTATGCAAGTAATTAAATTACTTAACGATTTCTGTGATAGAACCAGAACCTACTGTACGTCCACCTTCACGGATAGAGAACTTAGTTCCTTGTTCTACAGCGATAGGAGCTAATAGAGTTACGTCCATAACTACGTTATCGCCAGGCATGCACAATTCTGTGCCTTCTGGTAACTGGATAACACCAGTAACGTCTGTTGTACGGAAGTAGAACTGTGGACGGTAGTTAGATACGAATGGTGTATGACGTCCGCCTTCTTCCTTAGTTAATACGTAAACCTGAGCCTTGAACTGTGTGTGTGGAGTAACTGAACCTGGCTTAGCTAATACCTGTCCACGTTCGATTTCTTCACGGTTAACACCACGGAGCAATGCACCGATGTTGTCACCAGCCTGAGCGAAGTCAAGAGTCTTACGGAACATTTCAATTCCTGTAACAACTGTCTTACGAGTAGGCTTGATACCAACTACTTCTACTTCGTCGTTTAAGTTTAACTTACCACGTTCAACACGTCCAGTAGCTACTGTACCACGACCTGTGATTGTGAATACGTCTTCAACTGCCATTAAGAATGGCTTGTCGAATTCATGAACTGGAGCTGGGATATAAGCATCTACAGCATCTAATAGTTCCTTGATTGCTGGTTCCCACTTTGGATCGCCTTCCAAAGCCTTTAATGCAGAACCACGGATTACTGGAGCGTTGTCTCCATCAAATCCATACTCAGTAAGAAGTTCACGAACTTCCATCTCTACTAAGTCGATTAATTCAGGGTCGTCAACCATGTCGCACTTGTTTAAGAATACAACAATCTTAGGTACGCCTACCTGACGAGATAATAAGATGTGTTCACGTGTCTGTGGCATTGGTCCATCAGTAGCAGCTACTACTAAGATAGCACCATCCATCTGAGCAGCACCAGTGATCATGTTCTTAACATAGTCAGCGTGGCCTGGGCAGTCTACGTGAGCGTAGTGACGTGTATTTGTTTGGTATTCAACGTGTGCTGTGTTGATTGTAATACCACGCTCCTTCTCTTCTGGAGCTCCGTCAATCTGATCATAAGCTTCGAATTTAGCCTTACCATCTTCTGGGTGTGTTGATAAATACTTTGTGATTGCCGCTGTTAATGTTGTCTTACCGTGGTCAACGTGACCGATAGTACCAATGTTAACGTGTTCGAGCGACCGGTCGAAATGTTCCTTTGCCATAATATTTTTTCCTCCTGGTTTTTTTCTACCTTTATAAGCTGTTTCCATTTTATTAGAAACAGTACTTATTTACAATCATTTTTACTACTTAGTTGCGTTTTTCTCAATAATTTCCTTAGCAATATTCTTAGGTACTTCTTCGTAGTGGTCCATTTGCATAGAATAGATACCACGACCCTGTGTAAATGAACGTAAGTCTGTAACGTATCCAAACATTTCTGCTAATGGAACGAATGCACGTACCTTAATTGCATTACCTGTTTCTTCTTGCTCACGAATTTGTCCACGACGCTTTGTGATATCACCCATTACAGAGCCTAAGTAATCAGCTGGAGCTGTTACGTCAACTGCCATGATAGGTTCAAGAATTGCAGGATCGCACTTCTTAGCTGCTTCCTTTAATGCAAGTGAAGCCGCAATCTTATAAGCCTGTTCAGATGAGTCGACATCATGGTAACTACCGTCGAATAAGACAGCCTTAATGTCTACGATTGGATAACCAGCAACTAAACCGTTGTTTAAGGATTCTTCCAAACCTTGTTGTGTAGGCTTGATGAATTCCTTAGGTACTGAACCGCCGACTGTTTCATCAACGAATTCAAATCCCTTACCTGGGTTAGGGCTAAATCTAATCCAAACGTCACCATACTGACCGTGACCACCAGACTGACGAACAAACTTACCTTGTACTTCAGCTTCCTTACGGATTGTTTCACGGTATGCTACCTGTGGTGCACCTGATGTAGCTTCAACCTTAAATTCACGTCTCATACGGTCCATGATGATATCCAACTGCAATTCACCTACACCGGCGATAATTGTTTGTCCAGTTTCTTCATCTGTATAAGTTCTGAATGTTGGGTCTTCTTCAGCAAGCTTAGCTAATGCTTCATCCATCTTCTGTGAGTCACCCTTTGTCTTAGGTTCTACAGACATCTGGATAACTGGTTCTGGGAATACCATGGATTCAAGAACAATTGGATGTTCTTCATCACATAATGTGTCACCTGTAGTTGTGTTCTTAAGACCAACTGCACCAGCGATGTCACCAGCATAAACTTCTTCAATATCCGCACGGTGGTTTGCATGCATGCGAACCAAACGTCCGAAACGTTCACGCTTTTCCTTAGAAGCATTTAATACATAGCTACCTGCCTTCGCGATACCAGAGTATACACGGAAGTATGTTAGACGACCTACGAATGGGTCTGTAGCCACCTTAAATGCTAAGGCACTAAATGGTTCATCATCAGAAGGATGACGTTCACTTGGTGTGCCATCTTCTAATGTACCCTTAATAGCTTCAATATCTGTAGGTGCAGGTAGGTAGTCTACAACTGCATCTAGTAATAACTGAACGCCCTTGTTCTTATATGCGGAACCGCACATAACAGGGAAGAATTCAGAAGTCATAACACCCTTACGGATAGCAGCCTTCACTTCTTCAACTGATGGTTCTTCACCATCAAGAACCTTCATCATCAATTCATCGTCATAGTCTGCAACTGCTTCTAACATTGTTAAATGCATTTCTTCAGCCTTAGCCTTGAATTGTTCATCAATTTCACTTACTTGAATATCTGTACCATTGTCGTTTGTGTACATGTGCTGCTTCATTGTTACTAAGTCGATGATTCCACGGAATGATGATTCAGCACCAATTGGCATCTGAATTGCAGCTGCCTTAGCACCTAAACGGTTTCCGATAGAAGCAACGCTCATTTCAAAGTCAGCACCAGTCGCATCCATCTTGTTTGAGAATACGATACGTGGTACGCGGTATTCTGTAGCCTGGCGCCAAACTGTTTCAGTCTGTGGTTCTACACCAGCCTTAGAGTCTAATACTGTAACTGCTCCATCCAATACACGTAAGGAACGTTCAACTTCAGCTGTGAAGTCTACGTGGCCCGGTGTATCGATAATGTTAATCTGGCAATCTTGCCAGTGGCAAGTTGTAGCAGCGGAAGTGATTGTAATACCACGTTCCTGTTCCTGAGCCATCCAGTCCATCTGAGACGCACCTTCGTGTGTTTCACCGATCTTATGAATCTTACCTGTGTAGAAAAGGATACGTTCAGTTGTTGTAGTTTTACCAGCATCGATGTGAGCCATGATACCGATATTACGAATCTTATTAAGCGGGAATTCTCTAGCCATTGATTGCTCCTTCCCCGATTAGAAACGGTAGTGAGCGAATGCTTTGTTCGCTTCTGCCATCTTATGAGTATCTTCTTTCTTCTTTACAGATGCACCTGTTCCGTTTGCCGCATCCATAATTTCATTGGCAAGACGCATTTCCATTGTATTTTCATGGCGAAGTCTTGCGTAGTTAACGATCCAACGTAAAGATAATGTCAACTTACGTTCAGCAGATACTTCTACTGGTACCTGTAAGTTTGCACCACCTACACGACGAACCTTCAATTCTAACTGAGGCATTACATTGCCGAGAGCCTTTTCGAATACTTCCATTGGGTTCTCGCCTGTCTTCTTCTCAATCTGAGCGAATGCATCGTATAAAATTGTTTGAGCTGTACCACGCTTACCATCAATCATAATCTTGTTGATCAACTTAGTGATTAACTTTGAATTATAAATTGGATCAGGAAGTACATCACGCTTTGCTATATAACCTTTTCTTGGCATGTTCTATTCTCCCTTCTCTTATTTAGCAGCCTTTGGCTTCTTTGCACCGTATAATGAACGGCTTTGATTACGGTTTGCTACACCGGCACAGTCTAATGTACCGCGGATGATGTGGTAACGTACACCAGGTAAGTCCTTAACACGTCCACCACGGATCATAACAACGCTATGCTCCTGTAGGTTGTGTCCAATTCCTGGGATGTATGCTGTTACTTCTAATCCATTGGATAGACGAACACGGGCATACTTACGTAAAGCTGAGTTAGGCTTCTTAGGTGTCATTGTACCAACACGAGTACATACACCTCTCTTCTGTGGACTGCTGAGTTTTGTTACACGCTTCTTAAGTGAGTTTACGCCTCTGTTTAATGCAGGGGACTTTGACTTGTAAACTTTATCAGTACGACCTTTGCGTACTAACTGGTTTATTGTAGGCATTTCAGTTTCTCCTTTCATTTTATGCACACATTTCCAAGTGTGCCAAACCTTAGTCTAAATATAAGCCTTACTTCCGTAAAGCCAGTTTTTCGCTAAGCGTAATAATGATACCTTTTAATATCTACAAAGTCAATATATTTTAGATGATGTTTTGCATTATTTTTCATCGCCTTTCTCTCAGTATAATTCCTACACAAAAAGTTCATTCTTATAGCATGGAATATCATTGCTATATGTATTATAGTAATAGAAAGTCCAATATGTATTTTTCATATTGTTTTTGTTCAAGGAGGTTCCAATGGCAAACAAAGTATGTGATTTCTGCCTAAGTGAAGGAAAAGGTCTTTTTAACCAACCTAAGAAAATAGAAGATGGTCATTACATCTGTAAAGATTGTCGTTCCATATTAGCTTCTTATAATCTTCCTATCAAGCACGATATCTTCCAGATACTCGTTACCGCACAAGAGAATATGCGCGATATGATTATGGAGTCCTACATCAAGGGTCATAATATCGATGAAATGATGGCTAAGTTCTACCCTGTCGACGATATGCCACTACACCCTGGGGAACATTGCATTTCTAAGGTCAAGGCATACCAAACAGTCACAAAGGACTCCATCCCTTATACACGTGCAGTTTCAAAGATTGCAGAGATTTCTAAAACTACAATTCAAAATATCGTTGATTCTACAACACGTACTAACTCCCATAAAGTAGAAGGTATTCTCTATGAAACAGATGTAGCGTTCTACTTCTTATCTCCAAACTATGTCAACTGTCACCGTTTGGGATATGCATTACGCAATCGGAGCGATACAGATCGTATTAATATTGTTACCCCAACTGCACGCTATACATATATGCTAGAAAATTCCGATTTAATTTTCATGCGTGAACGTTTTTACCAGAAATTAAACGCAGCTAGAAACAATAAGGATACTCACTTAATCTATATGTCAGATGATAATCACATACGTATTACACCTGGTGTATACGATATTCCAAAGAGCTTACGCCCTGGCAAGTATGTTGTTACCGCAATTCGTGATGCAGGTCTTCACATGAAGGATTCATTAGGTAGAGTAAAAGACTACTATGAAAATGAAGAAGTTATTGACCTCAGCGATGGTGGTGTATTAGAGTGCACAGGTGAATACGAACTAAAATGGATTAGCCACAAATAAAGGGGCTGTAACGATTAAGTAAATTTTATAGATTTACTTGAGGCGTACAGCCTCTTTTCTTGTGATATTTTCATATGTTGATGTAAAACAGTATAAAAGTAGATGTTTTATATCTATTTTGGGCAAACTAAAAACAACCTGTCCTATATAAAGCTATTTTAGGATAGTATCATTCTCATTTTCTTTTGGTGATATTTCATCAGATTGAATCCCATACAGATCAAATAGAGCTCGTTTTCCACATTCTCCATTCCTCTTCTATGGATTCTGTTATATTGCCAATCATTCTTGATGATTCCAAATGTTCCTTCGGCTTGTATACATCTCTGTTGTCTTAGTTGTACTCCTGCTTCACTGTCCAACAGTTTTCTTGCATGTGCCTTCAGTTCATCAAGGATTGGATTGATATGAACTTCTCGTTTCTTGGCTTTTGTACAGTCCTTTTTAAGTGGACATCTATTACATGTCTTGCATTCCCATACCTGTGTAATGCATGGATAGTCAGTCTTTGTATTTTCACTATCACGTTTGTATACGAACTCTCTACCTTGTGGACATATCAATTTCCCGTTTTCTTCTCTCAACAGGTTCTCTTTTCGATAGATGTCTTTCTTGAACTTGGCTGTCTTTTCATATCGATAGTTTTGATATTTGAGATAACCTTCGATATCTTTTTCTAAACAGTACATATAGTTGTCATAACTTCCGTATCCCGCATCTGCTACGACGATACCTGGATATTCTTGATATCTTTTCTCATAGCTGTCCATGAACGGAATGAATGTCTTCATATCACTTCTGGCATTGCTTACCATGACATGCATGATGAATTCATCTGATTCTGCCAGTTGTACGTTATACCCAGGCTTGAATACTCCTGTATTGTTGTAGTAGTCATACTTCATATGCATAAATGTCGCATCATGGTCTGTCTTACTATAACTGTTTCTATCATTCCCACAAGTATCGATACGTTCTTGGCATTCCTTTAACTTTTCGTTGAGTTTCTTTAATTCCTCATATACCTTCTGTACCGGTGGCTTGTAGTGTCCTTTCCCTAGTGCGAATTGGACTTTATTCTTTGAACACCATAGGTATATTGAAACGATATATCCTCCAATAGCCTGTGTATCTTCATAGCTTTCTGTATAGGAGATGTCTGTTAGTTTTGTAAGTTGTCCAATCGTCTCTGCTATTCTTGATAGGGTCTTGTCTTTTGTCTTTACAGCTGTCTTCTTCCATACGAAGCTGAACTTATTGGCACTAGCTTCCATGGAAGTTCCATCAATGTATAAGATACGTGTATTTACCTTCATCTTCTTACAGATGACCAACATGATCTCTGTAAATATATCGGAAGCGTTTCCTTTGATTTGATTCGATATGAATCTTTGAAAGGCCATGAAAGATGGTCTTTCATCTTGGCAAAGATACATAAAGCGGATATCTGTCTTACATTTTTCTTCGATGGCTCGTAGACTATAGACATGATTCATATACGCAAATAAAATGACTCTCATCATCATGATAGGATCATATCCGTGGTTACCTTTGTGAGATCGGATAAACCTCCTCAAGTTGATACTATTTACAATCTCTAGGAAAGACCACATTGGATCAAGTTTATCAATGACCAATGATAAATCTAGTGGTAAACGCAATTGATATGGGGTATAATCTACATGGGTTGTGTTATGATTTATCGTGTTTTCCATACATAAATTATAATCGAGTAGGAGGAAGTTTTAAGGAGTTTTAAAACTTCCGACCTCTCACACCAC
>CALBKL010000393.1 GCA_937895985.1 uncultured Solobacterium sp. | reverse complement strand
ATGTAACTGCGGTAGTGCAAGATTACTTAATTACAAATATTAAGAAGTGGTATGACGAAGGTAAATCTCATCTTGAAATTCAAATCTTAGTTGAAAAGATTATTAACTCTACAAATACTTTACTAATCCCGGAAACACTGGATCAGTTTATTCGTGGCGGTCGTATGACACCACTTGCCGCAAAACTAGGACAACTTTTAAAAATTATTCCTGTATTACAAATCAATAAAAAAACTGCAGGTAAAGTTGATACCTTAACAAAAGTACGTACTTTCCGCAAAGCACTTAGCACTGCGGTTGATGAAATTGCCAAAGATAACCCTGATGAAAATACACTCATCACAATCGCACATGTCGCAAATATCTCTGAAGCAATGAATCTATATCACACTATGACAGAACGCTTCCCTGAAGCTACGATTCAAGTCATTGAATTACCTAATGCCATTGCAGTACACACAGGTGTTGGTTGTATTGCAATTCAGTATTTTCAAACCTGCTAAGAAACGGAGGTTCCATGACAAAAAAGAAAAAGTCATTTTTGCCTGACTTTGACCATCCGGATGTTGTTGAACAGCCAGATGAGAAGCAGCGCGAAAAATTACGAAAGAAATATATACGTAAATTACGTTGGCAAAAGATCTTAACAGTATTCATGGTTTTGATTGTTGCGATATATCTTGTTGGTGGTGCTTACGCCTTGCGTTATGCTAGAAAGTTATTAAAAGGTATGCCAACACTAAATGTTGATGATTTAATCAGTACAGAATCCTCAAAAATTTATGACGGTAATGGTACTCTTCTTACAGAAATCGGTACCTATTACCGCGAAAATATTGCCTACGAACAGATGCCTGAATCCTTAATTGACGCATTCTTGTCCGTTGAAGATTCACGTTTCTTTGAACATAACGGATTTGATATTCCTCGTTTTACAAAATCTGTTTTAGAAACAGTATTACGACACAATACGCAAGGTGGTTCCACATTTACGATGCAGCTGGTTAAAAATACCTACTTCTCCATCGAAGATGGTGATAACAGTACCGAGCGTTCTGCTACCCTATCCTATAAGGCACAGCAGATTGTGT
>CALBKL010000392.1 GCA_937895985.1 uncultured Solobacterium sp. | reverse complement strand
TATATTATACTGTCTATATGGATGAAGTTAGATTACAGGAAATACACGATAAAGCCCGTAAGGAACATGTGCCAATCATGTTAGATGATGGTATGGAATTCTTGCTGGAATATATACGTAGCCATGAAGGGATACGCGATATTTTGGAGATTGGAACAGCAGTTGGTTACTCGGCGATTCAGATGGCAAATCTACGTTGGGATATGACAATCGACACAGTTGAGATTAATCCTGAAATGTATCGTCAGGCTGTAGATAATATCATGCATGCAGGTCTGCAGGATAGAGTACATGCATACTTACAAGATGCCTATCAATTTGAAACAAAGAAGATATACGATTTAATATTTATCGATGCCGCAAAGTCACAATATCGTAAGTATATGGAACACTTCTTTAAAAATGCGAGAAAGGGTACTGTATTCTTCTTTGATAACTTGCAGTTTCATGGCATTGTGGATTGTCCTGAGTTATCACAAAATCGTTCTACTGTACAAATGACACGCAAGATTTTAAAGTTTCGTGAATATCTAAAAACAGATTCACGTTTTGAAACAACCTTCCATCTTGAAGTAGGGGATGGCATCGCAATTGCAGTTGTAAAATAAAAGGCTTATCCAATGGATAAGCCTGTATTTATATTAGAAGTGTCCGCTTGTGTGACCAAAGCCACCACCACTACTTGAGTGGAAACCACCACCTCCACCGCTACTCTTAGCAGGTGGGTTATAAGTACGTGTTTCAGAACGATACAAGTACATATCTTGTGATCTTTGAAGTCTTAAACCACCTTGTGGTATGTATGCATATGCTTCGCGCGAAATTCCTTTTGTCTTATGTTTACTTCTAAAGAAAATAATTGTAACGATAGAAATAATCAATGGAATAATTACGGTAATACTACCCTTAATCACGTATGGTGTAAGGATTGTACTAGAGCATTCATCTAGGAATACTTTTGCGCCTTCGCCGTATTCATTGTATTGTAGGTGATCATAGACAACTGCACTAGCAATTTTTTCTCTAGCGTTGGCATCAAAAATTTTATTCGATTTTGGACCGTGTACGGTTATATCGAATTTGCGATCATCCATTGTTAGAGTTAGCATAATGCCCTCTTTTTCATCACCAATTCCAAGACCTTCTGAGTTGAAGATACTTTCTGAGTATTGCTCGATAGTCAACTCTCCATGAGAATTCATAATACGGATATAGAAGCCGATATTATACTTTTCACTATATTCTTTTGCGATGTTGTTGAGTGCTTGTACTTCGGCACTGGTTAATAAACCATATTCATCGACAATGTAATCATTTGCATCAGCTCTTGTTGGTAGCAAGAAACTTGGTAACATGCATAACAAGAAAGTGAATGCCGCAACGAGTGCTAGTAATTTTTTCTTCATAATGCCTACCTCCTAAAATGCTACAAACAGTAGGATACCAATCAATATCATACTGATGAGTAGTATGCCGAAGAAGTAAAGAACAGATTTTGCACTATCAATCGGTAAGTCATCACCAATCATCTTTCCTGTTTGACCATTCATTGCGAACATGTAAGTTTTGCCTTGCCATTTTGTAGTAAGCATCCAAACAGGAAGGAATGCATAGTGAACTTTATCTTCTCGAATATAGATATTTGAACGACGTGGGAGTAGGGTATGATAACCTCTAACAGTTTCACGAATCTTATCGGCTGCAGATGTACGCATACGTAAATTAACGCGTCCACGATCTTGTTCTGCAGTCACATCGTATCTATCTGCGAGATAGCCTGTCATATAACCCATTTCGAATGGAATCATATCTTTATAGTTGTATGGTTCAATTGCGTCCATGAATTCATCTGGCATTTTACTAGAGCCATCGGCAGGAACACGGTTAAACTGTACGGTTCCTTGACGTAAAATAGAATAATTTTCTGTAACAGTTACTGTATAGTCACCTTCACGATGGGAATGTGAAATTGTGCCACGGAAGGCCATGTCTGCATCTGCTGTTCCATCATAGAGCCAGAATGGAACATAAACACCTTTGATTTCCTCAATATGATTACGTTCCTTGAATGCATTTGGTAATAATGGCTTACCACCATAGAAGTCTGATAATTTCTTGATTGCCTCATCCTTATTCATCTTGAACGGAATCACGTAGTCTGGTTTTAGCGCGCCGCTAAACTGTGCTGGAACAATTGTAGGATTACCACAATATGGGCAACTTGTTGCAGCGGTATTCTTATCTGCGATTAACTGTGCTCCGCAAGAAGGACAGTTGTATGCACGCAAGTTTTGTGCATCTTCTTCACTCCATTGTAGTGTATCTTCGGCACTATATTCTTTTTGTCCTTCTTCAATAGAAAGAGCTACTTGTTTGTCGTAGTGTTCTTCGATCTCGGCAGGAGCAAAAGTACTTCCACAGTTACCACATTTTAGTTTCTGTAGCCCTGGGTCAAAGGTAAGAGGACCATTACAATTTGGACATTGGAAATTTGTTAATGCGTTATTTGCCATAATATTCCCCTTTCAATTGAGAAAAAGAACCCGATAGAACGGGTTCTTATCGTTTTGATTGTTTATTCAGGTTTCTTTGTTCCGCAGTTAGAGCAGAAGTTTGAATGATTCTCATTTCCACATTCTGGGCAGAACCACTTATCACCATTGCTTGCAGTTTTTTGTGCCTGACCTGCTTGGAATAGTGCATTAGCATTAATACCACCAGCACTTTGCGCAGCATTCATTCCCATGAATCCCATCGCAGCACCATTAGCATTCTTGGCAGCATCTTGCATTGCTTGTGCTTGTGCACCAACAAGTGTAGCAGCCGCTAAGTTTGCGTCTGTGTATGCAGCGTTACGTTGCATTTGCTTGAGCATCTCTTCATCAGCTTCATCAGCTTTAATAGAGGATACACCGAAGTTTACGATTTCGATACCACGCTTTTCTCTCCACTTACTGCTGAGTTCCTCATTAAGAGCAGCAGCTAACTCGGTTGTATGAGCTGGAATCTGAGAGTAACGGATACCTTGTTCGCTTAGCTTACCAAATGCTGGTTGTAAAGCAGTGAGTAATTCAGCACGTAATTGATCGTTGAGGTCACTTAACTTGTAGCTGTCTGATACGTTACCACAAACGTTTGTATAGAATAATACTGGATCACATACATGCAAACTGTATTCACCAAAGCATTTCATCGATACATCAATATCGATACCTGCACGAGCATCTACAACTCTAAATGGGATTGGAGCTGGAGTTCCATACTTTACGCCAACTAATTCCTTTGTGTTTACATAATAGATACGTTGGTCTGCGGCAGGTTGCCCACCGAATGTGAAACGGCGACCAAATTCTTCAAACATTTTCTTAACGCCTTCACCAAGGCTACCTGTGAATACAGATGGTTGTGTAGAAGAGTCATATTTGAATTCGCCAGGTTCAGCACAAATATCAACGATTTGTCCTTGTTCAACGATAATCATCGCTTGGCCATCAGCAACAGCAATTACTGAACCGTCCGTAATGATATTGTCGCTGCCCTTATTACCACTGAAGAATCCTCCAGAGTTTCTCTTAACACCTTTCACAACAAATACATCAGATGGAATAGCATCACAATAGAAATACTCTTTCCAAGAATCGCTAAGTGTTGAACTAGCGGATAATAAAGCAGTAGAAATGAGACCCATATAAGTTCCTCCTTATAGTCTTCTGACTGTACAAACATATACTAACATCTGTTTGACCGTCAGTCAATAATGAATTTAAAATATTTTAGAATAACTTTTCTGCAAATAATAAAAAAAGGTGTTGCGATGATTATATAGAAATGGTAATATAGTCACGTGCCTTAATAGCTCAGTCGGCAGAGCGAGCGGCTGTTAACCGCTAGGTCACAGGTTCGAGCCCTGTTTAAGGCGCCATATATTGAAAAAGGTGTTTACAGTAATAATTGTAAGCACCTTTTTTGGTGTTTCCTAGATATTTTGGAAGGAGGGAAAGTTATGAAAAAGCTTGTATTCCGAGAAGATATTCTTGCATGGAATTATATGCTGGATGACGCAAGAAAGCTTGCTGAAGAAAGAAATGTAAAATTCAGTAAGAGACAGATCAGAATTGGTATCGATATGCCAGAATCTACTTTTGGAAAATATTGTGCAGGAGAAGGCTTACGAACAAATTTCAGATATTATATGAAATATTGCAATTTTATGAAGAGAGACCCAGTTGAATTCTTTGAAAATCTTATAAAGAAGATACTGCAAGATAGAGAAGAACATCCTGAACTATATGATTATTAAAAAAAATCACCGAACGCTCAAACTTGGCGGAATGAGTTCTGTGATTAAGGGGAAGAAGGTTAACTGACCTTCAATATTGCATATGTAGAGGATTCAGATACTCAGATACTCAGATACTCTCAGTACGACCAGATACCCTCAGTACGACCT
>CALBKL010000391.1 GCA_937895985.1 uncultured Solobacterium sp. | reverse complement strand
T
The DNA here is from genome assembly GCA_937895985.1 of uncultured Solobacterium sp. Next base: position 1,475 of record CALBKL010000391.1, on the reverse strand, counting down.
GGATTTACGTTTAGTAGCAGTTCAAATTGTTCGTAAAGCATTAACTGCAGTAGGACGTGGTGGTTCCTTGCCAGGACGATTAGCACTAAAAATGGATTCTCATTTCATTGAGAAATTTCATATGCCTAAACATGTGATTCTTGTGACAGGGACAAACGGTAAGACAACTACATCAAACCTTATCGCAAAATCTATCATGCAAGCAGGTTTAAAGGTGATTAACAATAGTCGTGGTGATAACTTAAATGTTGGTATCGCTACATTACTAGCAGGTAACTCTGATGCAAATTTCAATGTACAAGCTGATGTAGCTGTTATTGAAGTTGATGAGTTAACATTATATCGTCAATTTAAGGCATTAAGACCTACAGCACTTGTAGTAAATAATTTCTTTCGCGATCAGTTAGATCGTGCAGGAGAGATGGAAACAATTATCCGTAAGATTGAAGAAGTAACAGAAAACTTTGAGGGAGATCTCATTATGAATGGAGATGACCCTAATGTAGTACGTATTGCGCAAAATGCAAAGAAAGCAAAAGTACATTACTTCTCTGTTGGGCAGAATGAAGTATCACAAAAAACAACGAATGAAGCGAGTGAGGGTAAGTTCTGCCCACATTGTGGAGCACGCCTTGTCTATGATTATTACCAATATTCACATATTGGAAGATTTGCTTGTCCATCTTGCGGATTCGGAAAGATTACACCATATACATATGTCTCTGAAATTGATTATCAAAACCAGACATTTACAGTTGATGGTATAAAATATCACTCTTTCATGAATACAATTTATGCAATCTATAATTGTGCAGTTGTATTAACAGTGATGCGTTTGTTAGGTTTAGATTTACAAGCAGCAAATACTGTATTTAAAACGTTTTCTATGAAAGAAGGGCGTAATGAAGTATTTGCGCTCAGTAAACCATCTGTATTAAATCTAATTAAGAATCCAACTGGTGCAAATGAAGTAATGAAGTATATCGTAAACCAAGAAGGTGATAAAAATATCGCTATCTTCTTGAATGATAATGACCAAGATGGTAGGGATATTAGTTGGATCTGGGATGCACATTTTGAAAGACTTAATAAAGAGAACATTCACACCATAGTATGTTCGGGAACACGCGCTTATGACATGGCTCTACGCTTGAAGTACGAAGGATTAGAAGATCATATTCAAGTTATTGAAAACTTCGAAGAAGCAATCAAATATTTAGATAAAGCAGATAGAGATAGTTATATTCTTTCTACATATACTGCCTTACATGTTGTGCGTGGTATCTTAAAGAAGGAGGCAAGATAATCATGGAATTAAAGATTTTATGGATGTATCATGACCTCATGGACCTTTATGGAGATAAGGGTAATATTGAAACTTTACGCTATCGTGCAAGTAAGCGTGGTATTAATGTCGTTGTTGATACTTGTACATTACAAGAAGAAAGAAATATTGAAGATTATGATATTTTCTT
>CALBKL010000390.1 GCA_937895985.1 uncultured Solobacterium sp. | reverse complement strand
GATGTGTATAAGAGACAGGTACAATTCATTGTTCCAATTATTTTGGGAGTGATGTACTATTTTATGAAATCTGGATTATCAGATGAGGGCATTGTAATGATGGGCTCACTGATTAAATTCCATAAGGCAGGGCAGGTAATGCTTTCACGTTCAGATAATAGTATTTATTTTGTGAGAAATAAGATTCAAACTGCACTTTTCTTTGAGGAAGACCAGTTTGATGAAGTTAGAAACTTCTTGAAGGAACATAGTGTTAAGTCGGATTATTTAAAGAAAATATAGTTGCGTGTTTTTTAAAATATGTTATTGTTTTAAATTGTATTTCATTACAGGGGGAACATGGTTAGAAAAATCAAGCGAATAAAAAAGCCTGCAATTATACTATTAATCTTTGTGATTATTGCAATCATTGGGTGGTTGGTATATCGTGCCTTTGGACCTGTGGTCCTAGAAGTATGGCAGATATTGCAGTCAGGAAATCAGTCAGATTTAGCAAATTATATCCAGGAACAGGGACATTACGGTGCCTATATTGCACTATTTATGATTAGTGTGCTCCAGGTAGTCAGTGTTATTTTACCGGGTGTCATTATCCAGTTTGCGGGTGCCTTCCTATTTGGTTGGTGGAGAGCTTTCCTATTATGCTGGCTTGGTTTTACTGCGGGTAATATCTTGGTATTTGCGATACTACGTGGAGTAGGTAAATCCATTCGTATTGCAATGAAGAATACAACACCAAAAGAAAACTGGCTAATGAAGAAAATCAATGAAGGAAAACCAATCTTTGTTGTGGCGGTATCATGTATGTTACCGGGGATACCAAATGGTATCATCCCTTATGTAGCGGCGCATGCTAAAATAAGTTTAAAAGATTTCTCTCTAGCGATATTGTGTTCTAGTTGGATACAGATTTTATTAAGCTGTATCTCCGGTCACTTCTTAGCAGAAGGAAACTATGTTGTATCTGCGATTGCAGTTGCGATTCAAGTTGTTTCTGTTGTGGTTATCTTATTTAACAAAGATAAGATTCTTGAGAAATTATAAGGATGATAGAAATCTGTTTGGTATATTCTATGGGGTGATAAAATGTATCGAATTTGGATTGGGATATTTGGCTTCCATTTAGGAAGCTTTTTATTATGTATGTGTCATGGTTATCTTCAAAAAAGATATACATTACGAAGCTGTTGTGATGGATGTCATCATGTACTATGTTGGTATGATTTAATTCCGATATTGAGCTATATCTTTTTAAAAGGAAGATGTCGATATTGTGGTAGAAAACTTTCAAAAGAATATATTTTTGCAGAGATACTAACAGGAATACTATGTGTACTAGTTCTATGGGATATTACTATTTTTAAGTGGGATGTAATTATCAGAATGATGCTATTCCTACTGTTATGGGTTGTCTTTTATATCGACTATCAAATTATGGAGATACCGGATTTGGTACATCTTTGTATGATAGTTTTATATATCATACATGCATGTATGATAAAAGAGGTGAGTGTACAACCATGGATACGTATGTCTACAATTTTTGGTTGCGGATTTCTAACTGTTGTAATGAGTGAAAAAGTATTTGGTAAAGAATGTATCGGTGGTGGAGATATAAAACTTGTATCATGTATGAGCTTATTTCTTTCCTTTCAAAAGTTGTGGTTGGTATTATCTATAGCATCTTTTCTAGCAATCTTATGGTTGTATCTTTCTAAGAAGAAGTGTATTGCGTTTGGGCCGTTTCTTGCGATAGCCTTTTTATTGGTTTTTTGTGGTTATTTTGATAGCGTCATTTGGGGTTTGTGATAAACTTGTTCTATTGGAGGAAGTTGATGAAGAAATATCTTTTACTACTAGTAATGTTTATTGCAACGATTGGTTATGTAGCAGGACTATATGGCTTCTTTCATAATCTCAATTTTATATTCCATGAGATTACAATTACTCCATGGTTGATATTGAGGGGGATGTTTCCACTTGCGTGGGGAATCATGGCATTACTAACGTTTGTGATGGCAGAATATGTATATCGTCAAAGATTTCGTAACGAACCACATTTTCGACTCAAGCGAATTATCTGGTCTAAAAATTTATGCTTTATCGGTATTGTTGCTGTATTAATTGTACGTCTAATCATTACTAGTCGTCTGATTGGAGGGCAATCAAGTACTCTTTCCAGTAAGGATATGATACAGCTGTATCTTACAATGGCTGCGATAGGAATTGCAGTTGTCATCTTTGTACGACAACAATATACAAAAATTAAACATCAAAGAGAATTAAGACAATATGAGAAGATTGCCATTTTAAACGGTGAGCGACGTTATACGATGATGGTGATTGAAACGAATCAAGATACAATCTGTACGGGTTTTGTCTATGGCGAAATGAACGTAAATGATACGATTTGTCTTCACTGTAGTGATAAGGGAGATATCGGCGCAAAGATTGTAGAGATTGTTTGTAATGATAAGTCAGTAACTTCCGCAAGAAATCAGACAGTTACAATAAAGCTTGACCACTCCTGTAAAGGTTTCTTACAGAAGTATAGTATCATCAGTAGTATTCAATATGATGCAAATCCAACAATTGTCGAAAATCCAGGCTTAAGTGGAGTGCTTCGTGAGTACGGTAAATTTTTTGAGGATCAAGAATATATTGGTACACTGGTATATGAAATCTGCATGAGTGAGTACTATCTCATAAAATACACGGCAGAAAATGAAGAAGATGAGCGATTTATGTCAGTTCGCCTTAATGTCGACCCAAGTAAATCTGTGCTTGTACTGTTTACGGATTGGGATGCACTTCTACGTTATAGCAATATACTTGAAGAAACTGAGCTTCAATTGGAAGTACGTAATATGAAAGAATGCTTTCACTTGGTTCCAGCAAAATATGATTCAATTGTTATCAATCCATTTGGGCCAAGGTCATTCATTATAACAAAAGAGTTTATGCGTCATATTCAGGAGGTTCCTGGTTATGACGAATTATTCAAAGATTAAAGGAGGATTTATTATGAGTGCAAGTAAAGCAA
>CALBKL010000389.1 GCA_937895985.1 uncultured Solobacterium sp. | reverse complement strand
GTCTACAACATATAGAAGATTGCTTAATTCACCTACTACATATAGATATTTCTCATCATCTGAGAAAACCGCATGTCTTGGTCCTGATCCTTCTTCAAACGAAATCTCATCCACAACCGTAAAATCTTTATCCAATATTTTGATCTGGTCCATAAAAAGACATGGCACAAGATATTGATCCTTGTATGGGATAACCTGATGGCATCCAGCCTTATCCTTAATGTGTGTTCTTCTAACCAGTTCAAGATGGTTATTTTCAAATCGTAATAGCGTTACATCACCACTATGGAAGTGTGCTGTGAAGATTAAGTTGTCTTTTACACCGACATAGCATGATGTAAATGCTTCAAAAACAATATGATCAATTTCATTGCCATTTAAATCAAATACCGCAACACCAGATCCTTCTTCAAAATCACATACTGCCACGATATAGTCGTTCATCCACGCTAAATACTTTGGATTACATACTTTCGTAAATAAATGAACATCTGTTATCGTTTGATTTTCATATGTGAATGCGTAAATACCTTCACTCTTTTCAGATGTGTATGTTCCTACATATCCTGTATATGACATCATTAGTTCCTCTTATTTCTATTGGTCTTATTGTATTCTCTTTCGTTTAAAAACACTGCTATTTTGCCCTAAAACACAAAAAGCCAGATTACTCTGACTTTTATATTTCCTTACTCTTTTCTAAAGCAGACGCAATAACCTTATCCATATCATAGTACTTGTACTCACCTAAACGACCACCAAAAAGAATATTTGTTTCATGTGAGGAAAGTTCCTTATACTGTTCATATAAAGCGGTATTCTTTTCATCATTGACTGGATAATAAGGCTCATCTCCCTGTTTCCATTCAGAACTATATTCACGGCTGATGACTGTCTTAGCTAAATCGTTACCATTTTCATCTTTACCGAATGTAAACCACTTATGTTCGATAATACGTGTCCATGGTGTTTCACGATCTGTATAGTTTACTGCCGCATTTCCCTGGAAATTCGGAATATCTAAAAGTTCATTTTCGAAACGAACAGATCGATATTCTAACGTACCCAAACGATAGTCAAAATAAGCATCGATTGGTCCTGTATAAACCACTTTTTCCGCAAGTGCGTCAAACTCTTCTTTTGCCTGAAGATAATCAACATTAAGTCGAACTTCAATACCTGCAAGCAGGTTTTCAACTAACTTTGTATAACCACCAACAGGAATACCCTGATAAAGTGCATTAAAATAGTTATTATCAAAAGTTAATCGAACTGGTAAACGTTTGATGATAAATGCTGGCAGCTCAGTACAAGGTCTTCCCCATTGTTTTTCCGTATATCCTTTGATTAGTTTCTCATAGATATCTGTTCCAACAAGTGAGATTGCCTGTTCTTCAAGATTTGTCGCCGTCGTAATATTTGCGGCTTTTTTCTGTTCTTCGATTTTGAGAATCGCTTCTTCCGGTGTTACAACACCCCACATTTTATTAAATGTGTACATGTTGAATGGTAGAGAATATAACTCCCCATGGTAATTAGCAACTGGTGAATTCGTGAAACGATTGAATTCGATAAATTGTGTAATGTACTTCCAAACATCTCTGTCATTCGTATGAAAAATATGTGCACCATACTCATGTACATCAATGCCTTCTACCTTTTTTGTGTAGATATTACCAGCAATATGAGGACGCTTATCAATAACAAGAACTTTCTTGCCTTTTTCTTTTGCCTGTTGGGCAAATACTGCACCAAACAATCCAGCACCTACAACAAGATAATCATATTGTTTCATACGCACTCCTTATTAAGCACCGTATTTTCTACGGATAATATCTGCAACCTTTCCTACAAGACGTTCACAGATTTCATCTGTCTCAGCTTCTGCCATTACGCGTAATAGTGGTTCTGTTCCACTTGGACGAACAAGAATACGACCATTACCATTAAGTTCTTCATTCACTTCATCGATTGATTTTTGAACTTCTACATCACCCATTACAAGTGTCTTATCTGTTACCTTAACATTTACTAGTAACTGTGGATAAATCTTAAGTCCTTCACATAGTTCAATGATACCCTTGTCTGTATTCTTCATAACTTCAAGTACAGAAAGAGCCGTTAATAAACCATCACCCGTTGTGGCATGTTCCTTCAGGATGATATGTCCGCTCTGTTCACCACCAATCACATAGTTATCGCGGAACATAACTTCAGAGACATACTTATCTCCTACTTGTGTCTTTTCAACTTGAATTCCTTCACGTTCCATTGCCTTATATAGACCCAGATTTGCCATAACTGTTGTAACGATTGTGTTATTTGTTAACTTGTGTTGGTCACGTAGATATTTACCAACGATGTACAACATGAAGTCACCGTTTACAAGTTCTCCATCTGGACGAACCATAATCTGACGATCCGCATCACCATCAAATGTTAAACCAACAGTATAATCACCCTTCGTCATCTCTTCACAGAATAATTCAGGATGTGTTGAACCACACTTTGTATTGATGTTGATACCATTTGGCTCATTGTGGAACGCTGTTACTTCAGCGCCTAATCGTTCCAGTGCCTTCTTAGCCGTAAATGATGAAGAACCGTATGCACAATCAATCGCAATCTTCCATCCACTCAAATCTAATGGATATTCTTTTACAATCCAATCTAAGTAAATCTCAATTCCTTGTGGGTAAGCAATCACCTTACCAATTTCACTATCTGTACGATATGGAATTGTAACTTTACCATCAATATAGTCTTCAATGAGGTCTTCAATATCACTAGATAACTTGAAACCATCATTCGAGAATACTTTAATACCATTATCGTAGAAAGGATTATGACTAGCAGAAATCATTGCACCACACGCAAATCCGTTCTCCTTTGTCAAAAGGCAAATCATTGGTGTTGGACAATATCCAGCTAGATATGCATCACAACCTTCAGATGTAATACCAGCTGCTAGTGCATTTTCAAACATATCACTAGATAGTCTTGTATCCTTACCAATAACGATTTTATTTTTTCCTTCTTTGC
>CALBKL010000388.1 GCA_937895985.1 uncultured Solobacterium sp. | reverse complement strand
AGAAGTGGGCACACAGGTAGAAGACAATAAAGTGTGGAACTATCTAAATTCTTTAACGGATGAGGATACAGAGTTTACAAAGGATCTTGACGAACCAACACCTACCCCAACTCCACAGACTTCACCAGTTCCAACTCCTACACCAGCTCCGACACCTACCCCAACCCCAGCAGTTCCTGCTGTAAACACATATGAAAAGGGCACAAAGGCTAATCCATATCACTTTGCGATAAAGGGCGATGGTTTCCTAACTGGAAAGTTTGTGAAAGAACTGATTCAGAAAGCAGAAACAGATGGAAAGACATTCTATGTTTCCCTTGATGTTTACAAAGATGATGATAAAACAAAAGGTCTTGTGGATTCTTGGTTAGTATCTATAGATAGACTGAAGGAAATCTTAGGTACAGAAACAAATGATTTGGCAAAGGTTGATCTAAAGAAGCATGAGCTTAGCTTTATTCCAGTTCCTCACGAAGATCCAGTATCTGAAATTGAACCGGATGGGATGACGGCCTCAGAGCTTGTACGTGCTATTCACGCAAAGGAATCTGAAGTTCGTGAATATGATATCGATATTCGTCGTAAACAGTTAGAATTATCCGAATTACAGACACAGTTAGCGGATGGTGTTGTTTACGCAAAGCGAAGTGGTGTCATTAAAGGCTTAAAGGATATAAATAATGTACCTACCGATGGAACACCGTTCTTAACTGTTGCAGGTGGAACAGGTACGGAAGTAAAGGGTACTATTTCAGAATTGTTATTAACAACAATTCAAAAGGGTACTAAGGTATCTGTTACAAGTTATGAAACTGGTTCAATCTATGAAGCAGTTGTTACACAGATTGATAACTTCCCGACGAATTCTGGTGAAGGATTCTATGGTGGTAATCCAAATGTATCAATGTATGGTTTTACTGCATATATTGAAAAAGGTGATGATTTAAAACAAGGTACATATCTTGCTTTATCAATTCAACAAGAAAATATGGATACATCTTCTATCTACCTCAGCAATGCCTTTATCCGTGATGAACACGGACAGAAGTATGTTATGAAAGATGTAGATGGAAAACTTGTAAAGACATACATCAAGACAGGAAAAGTGTACTTCAATATGTCAACAGAAGTATTATCTGGTCTTGCGGATACGGATTATATCGCCTTCCCATATGGAGATGGTGCGATAGAGGGTACTCGTACGAAGATTGATATGGATGATAACGCTATGTTAGGAGGCTACTAATGGGTGAGAATATTAGATTATCAATTCGTGGAATCCTATCGCATAAGATGCGTTCAATTCTAACAATGCTGGGTATCATTATCGGTATTGCGGCAATCATCGCTATCGTTTCCACAATCAAAGGTACCAATGAACAGATTCAAACAAACCTCATTGGTTCAGGTGTTAATACCGTCAATGTACGTATGACACAAGGCGATTGGGAGTATGACTTTGGACAAGGAATTCCGGGTAAATATAAAGAAGTTTCTGCATCTCAAAAAGATGATTTAAAGAATATTTCTGGTGTAGTCAATGTATCACTCTATCATCGTCGTCAGGTATATGATGGTGTATTCCATCTGACAAACTCTTTGACTGGTGGATATGTATATGGGATCGATGATACGTATTTACAGACAAATGGCTTGGTTGTAAGTCGTGGTAGAGCTTTCTCTACAAATGATGTGGTTAAGAATCGCAAAGTATGTTTATTGGATAAAGTTTCTGCAGAACAGTTATTCCAAGGAGAAAATCCAATTGGGAAAACTGTAGAAATTCAAAAGGAACCATTCGTAGTTGTTGGTGTTGTTTCACCAGCGGTAGAGTTTGAACCAACGATCAAAAACATGAATGACTACTATACATATAACCAGGATACTTCTGGAAAGGTATATGTACCAACATCCGTGTGGCCACTATTATACCAATATGATGAGCCGGAAAATGTAATCTTACGTGCAAAAGACACAAATTCAATGACAACAATTGGTAAGCAAGCAGAAGAAATCTTAAATGCAACAGCGACTGGCAATGGCGATACAAGTTATAAGTCAGAAGATCTGATGAAGCAAGCCAAGCAAATTCAACAACTATCCCAAGCAACCAATACAATGTTGTTGTGGATTGCGGGTATCTCCTTACTTGTCGGTGGTATTGGTGTAATGAATATCATGTTAGTAAGCGTAACAGAAAGAACACGTGAAATTGGTTTAAAGAAAGCAATTGGAGCTCCTAAGAAATCGATTCTGATTCAATTCCTTACAGAAGCGGTCGTTCTTACATCGACTGGTGGTGTCATTGGAGTTATCTCAGGTGTTATCCTAGCATTCTTGATATCAAAGCTTAATGGTACACCGATAGCCATTAACGTCGAAGCTTCTATCTTCGCAGTATTATTCTCTATGTTAATTGGTATTGTGTTTGGTATCTTACCATCCTACAAGGCCGCAAACTTAAATCCTATCGACGCATTACGCCGTGAGTGAGTGGTTGATGATGATATCATCAATCACTTTTTTGATGCGAAAAATGGATGAGAATGATATCATAATAAAAATGTCGACAGCAGGAGGATATATGAAATTTTTATTTGCCCCCGATTCATTCAAAGGTACGATGAGTGCTATCAATATTAATCGCTTGTTAAGACATGCGACTCATCGTGTACTTGGAAGTGTGGAATATATCGATGTAACAATGGCGGATGGTGGAGAGGGTACAGTGGAAACTGTCACTCGTAATCTGCGTGGTTCAATTATGTATGTACCAACACATGGGCCATACATGAAACGAAGAGAAGCTAAATTTGGTTTAGTGAATCAAAAAGAAGCAATCCTAGAAGTTGCGGAAGTAGTGGGTTTAGCATTGATTCCACAAGAGAAACGTGATCCTCGTTATACTTCATCCTATGGTGTAGGTGAGTTAATTGCGCATATTCTTGATGATGGAATTCGTGATATTAAGATTGCGATTGGTGGAACATCCACAAATGATGGTGGTATCGGTGCCATGCAAGCGTTAGGTGTACGCTTTTTAGATAAAGATGGTAATGAAGTAAAAGGAATTGGCGATAGTCTAAAAGATATCGTAACAATTGATACTTCACGTATGAACCCATTAGTTCAAGAAGCTAAGTTTACAATCATGTGTGATGTGGATAATCCTTTATGTGGTCCAAATGGCGCAACAATGTGCTATGGAAAACAAAAAGGAGGCACCCCAGAAGTGTTAGAAGAACTTGAAAAGGGTATGGAAAACTACCGTCAGGTTTTACTAAAAACATTTGGGAAAGATGTAAATGAAATTCCTGGCTCAGGTGCAGCAGGTGGTATGGGTGCAGCCTTCTCATTATTCTTGATTGGTGAGATGAAGTCGGGTATTGAAGTTGTAATGGATTTAATGAACTTTGATCAGATGCTAGATGGTGTTGATTATGTCATTAGTGGTGAAGGAAGAGCTGATGCACAAACATTACATGGTAAAGTACTTTATGGCATTGGTAAACGCTGCAAAGAAAAAAATATCCCAGTCATCGCAATCTGCGGATGCCTTGGAAACGGTTATGAAGCATTATATGAACACGGTATTACAAAGTTCTATGCAACAGTAGATAATGATTTGAGCGAAAAAGAAATTCTAGCAAATGCGAATGATAACTTTATGAAGACAGCTGTTCGTATGTTTGAAGATATCAAAAATGGAAATATTTCTTAGTTGAAACCTTTAGTAAATGATATGATTTATATAGATAAAAGTTTTTCGGAGGATAATTGATATGATTTTAAAAGTTGTACGTGAAAAGGAAACGAAATACTATGTTCCTACACAGATTCAGGCAATGACAGTTTCGGCTGTATACAATTCAGATGATATGTATGATGTGACATTTATTGTCAATGGAGTTTCTGAACCAGTAAGAACTTTCCCATCTAAAGAAGATGCGGAAGAATTCTTAGTACGTTTAGATACATTGTATTGTTCACATAATCCTGAAGTTCATATTGTGAATTTGAATACCCTATAATATTTTAGAGAATAGTATTCGTAAAAGAATTAAGTAAGCAAAAGCACTTCAAGACGAAGTGCTTTTATTTAACTGCATGCATGAATGTTTTGTAGAACTTCATTGGATTGATTTTTTCGTAGTAAGACGATAAGGTTTAATGTAAGGATGACTGAAGACGGAAAACCTCCTTCGCCGCCCTTGTATGTGGAATGGCTATGCTTTGACATAGTAGGGAGCTCCACCAGTTATTCTTACTATCTAATGTACATTTAAAAAGCCCACAACACGTAGGCTTATTTTACATCTTAGATCCCTTGGAACCCTTTGCGCTTGAAGCAGAGAAGTTACTGAGGATATTTGTTTCATAGGAGAAGGTCATTTTTGATCTTCTTCTTTCTCTATCTAATGCAAGTTCTACAAGCTTATCCATTAATTCAGAGAATGATACACCAGCTGCTTGCCATAGATAGAAGGCAAGAGAGCCTGGGATGGTATTAATTTCATTTACATAAACTTTCTTAGTATCCGCGTCCATCAAGAAGTCAATACGACAAACACCAGAGGTGCCAAGTACACGGAAAGTTTCCTTCGCTAATTGTTGGATGAGTCTTGTTTGTTCATCCGTAAGTGGTGCAGGTACGATACGTGCTGTACTTGCCATACCTTTAGAACCTTCGCTCTTTGTGCTCTTACTACCACCGAGGTACTTATCAGAGAAGCTGAGCAATTCATCTTGGGAAACTGAACTTACTTCTTCTAGTACACTGGCTACACAGGAATAGGAGTCTCCAACAACGGAACAGTTGATTTCACGCATTGGTTTTACAACCTTTTCTGTGATGATTTTTTCGTCATACTGACGTGCTTCATCAAAACATGCTAGATATTCTTCGTCGTTATGAGCGATAGAGATACCGACAGATGAACCTGTACGGGCAGGTTTGATAATCACTGGATAGATTAAGCGATGTACTTTATCGAGAATTTCACTTTGACGTGTATCCATTTCTGCCCCATATACCCAGAACCAGTTTGTGATTGGTAGGTTGTTATCATTGAGGACATTCTTTTGTAAAACCTTATCTTGCCCAATCGCTGCACCATAGAGGTCACATCCAGCATATGGAACCTTCAACATTTCAAAGAAACCTTGGATTGTGCCATCTTCACCATTTGTACCATGCATCACAGGGATAGCCACATCAATTGTACCTAATTCCTTAGGGCCAAATAGGGATGGCTTAACAGGACGGATTACAACACGATTATCCTCTGATGTAATGGAGACTTGTGTACATTGGGAAATCAAATGCTTGAGATCCTTGTAGTTACTCATATCCTTTAATAAATCAGATACATATAGTTTGCGTTCCTTTGAGACATATACAGGAATGACATTGTATTTATTTTTATCAAGCGCTTCAATCGCTTGATGTGCAGAGATAATACTTACTTCATGTTCGACGGATTCAC
>CALBKL010000387.1 GCA_937895985.1 uncultured Solobacterium sp. | reverse complement strand
ATATTCGTGATTTTAATACGAAGATCAGCAAATTCTTTGTGGATGTTGTACAATCCAATCTAAATTTTTATATCAAAAACTACAAGCGTGAGATACTCTGTATTCATGATGCATGTCCATTGATTTACTTGCAGTATCCTGAAATCTTTACAGGACAAAAAGCAGGTGTCTATGTGGAAACACAGAGTCGCTTATGTTTTGGTAAGACGGTTACAGACATATGGAGTGATACAAAGTTTAAGACACGTGAAACTATGGTAATGCTTGGTGTTGATCGTGGGAAATTCGCAAGTACTTTAAAAGGTTTATTACAAAAATATTAAAAAGCGGGGTCTCCGCTTTTTTAGTTCTTTGGTTTTTCAATGTAAGTACGATGTAATACTTTAATCGTTTCATCGTAATTCATCGTGCCGAGTGCAGTATAGAGAATATCAATAATGTTTAATTGAGAGATACGAGATGACATTGCGGCTGTACGCAAAAGGGATTCATTCTCGGTTGTATATAATTTATGATCTGCCAGTTTAGAAACTGGTGTATCAACACAACGTGTAATTGCGATGATTGGAGTTAGGTTTTCCTTCAGAGCATTCATGCATGTAATAACTTCAGTGGTATTGCCAGAGTAGGAACAAACAATCGCTACATCTTCTGCAGTACTGTTCTTACAGCTAAGAAGCTGTGAATGCCAGTCTTCATTAATGGTACATGGCTTTGAGATACGTAGTAACTTCAGATATAAATCACGTAGAGTAACTAGGGAAGCACCCATTCCAACAAGGATAATATTTCTTGCGTCATTCATGATTTTTACGCATTCGCGCAATGTTTCGACATCCATTAACTTTTCGGTTTCATCTAAAGATTTTGCATTTTTGGCTGTTACCTTACGAATGATATCTGTGATATTATCGGTTCTTTTGATTTCTTCGTTATACATCTGTTCGCCAGTTTTTGCGTGGAGTGCTAATTCAATAGTCAAGCTGCGTTTGAAATCTTTGTATCCATCAAAGTTGATACGATGACACATTCTAACAACCGCAGATGGGGATGAAAAACTTTTATGTGCTAATTCCTGCACAGAAAGTGTACTTGCGGTTTCAGGGTTTTTAAGAATATATTCCGCGACAGTTCTTT
>CALBKL010000386.1 GCA_937895985.1 uncultured Solobacterium sp. | reverse complement strand
CGTGGGCTCGGAGATGTGTATAAGAGACAGCAATAGCTGTTCCAACTGCTTGATTTGACATGGAAGCTTTTCCTAATTTCTTGCAAACCAGTTCTTTGATATCACTGTAGGTTCTTGTTTGACCATAAGGAATCGCTAATAAACATTCCCATACAGCTTGCTGAAATTTAGTACCCTTAGGAGAAAGCTTTAGATTCATCTTAGGATGTTTTCCTTGGAAGTATTCATCTAACCACTGCATCGTTTTTGTTGCAGTTTGTGAAATAACTTGCGTAAATTCCCCTTGTACATTTGCTCTATCATATTTTTGTCCATCAAACCATAAGCCGATTAGCGTATCATTTTCGATTGCAATCGTGATATCCCCTAATAGAGATGTATATTTAACAAATTCAACCATAGTTCACTTCCCTTCCTTGCGATTATATATCAAGACTTCATCATTAGACCAGAGCCTTATATTCAAGTATAATAGTAACGATAGGAGATGATACTTATGTCACTTTCTGAATACACATTAGCTCGTAAAAAAGGAAAAGCCGACGAGGAAACATTAGCGGTTTTAAACAACAGTATTTTCAACGATCTGCCAAAAGTATATGTAGGTATCTTAGAAATTCCTTTAGACCTTGTGGTAGGTACCATCACTTCGTCACGTGCAACATCCTTTACTGAAAGTTGGATGCCAACACTAGATGAAGATACAGAGTTTGCGGCCAAGTGGTCTAGATTATATGACGCACAAATCGAAGAAGGTATCCGTGAACCGATCCAGGTGTATGAATACATGCATGCATTCTATGTCAAAGAAGGTAATAAACGTGTATCTGTATTAAAGTACTTGCAAGCTCCTTCTATAATGGCAGAGATTACTCGTATTATGCCTGTACATAATGATTCACAAGAGATGCAGGTATACGAGGAATTCTTACGATTCCAAAAAGTTACAAATTTATATACACCATGCTTTACAATTCCTGGTAGTTATCAACTTTTAGCAGATATGCTAGGACAAGACCTTGAAACAAAATGGCCACAGGACTTGGTACAGACCTTCCAAGGTGCTTTCTATCGTTTCGAACTAGTCACAAAGGATATTACACAAAACCAACCGTCCTTTAATATCTCAGATGCCTTCTTAATCTATCTATCGATTTTTACATTTGATAGTTTGTTAGATAAAAACAGAATGATTCTACGCCATCGTATTGAGCGTATTTTAAAAGAATTTAATCGTAGTGAAAGTAATGTAAGTCTTGAATATAAAGCAAAGGCAAAATCACAATCAATCCTTTCTCTACTCAACTTCCGTAAACAATATTATTCTGAACGCGACCCACTCACGATTGCTTTCTTATATCCATCTAACGATTTGAATGATTTACAGACAGCCGTATTGGAAAGTGGCAGAACCTATCTAAATAACCGTTATGAAGGTGTCCTCAATACCACTGCCTATACAGGTTGTTCTGACACAAAAACAACAGAACAAATCATCCATCAAGCATGTAAGGAACATGAGTGGATTATTACCACAAGTCCACTCTTACTCAAAGATACATTAAAGGCAGCTACAGACTATCCTGATCATAAGTTTATGAATCACTGCACCCCTCTTGTATCACATATTATCAACACCTACGCATTACGTAGTTATGAGTTATTCTTCTTAATGGGGATCTTAGCAGGTATGATACATGATCAACACATCATTGGCTATATACCATATGATAATGAAGTATCTGTCATTGAACTTAATGCCTTTTCACTTGGTGTATCCTGGACTTCTCCGGACGCCAAAGTACATATCTTAAAAGAACCATGTCAAAATGCAATCATCATGGATAATCGTTCTACAACACATAAACCAGGTTTATACCGATTCTCAGAATCGCAAGAAGAATGCCTAGCAGCACCTATTTATAACTGGTCACTCTTCTATGATTTACTTGTACAGGATATTTTGACACACAAGGAAATCAGTGAACAGAGTTATTGGTTAGGTTTATCCTCAGGTGCAGAAGAACTCTATCTGCCTTCTTCCACATCAGCTGCGATTTTACGTAGTATGAATCACTTTATTACCGCAATCAAAGAAGGTACTATCATTCCATTTACCGGTCCAATCGAGACCCGTACCGGCAAGCAGATTGTAGAAGCAGATAGCAGCTTACAACCATTAGATATTATTCGTATCAACTGGTTAAACAATAATATTGTAGGAGAACTTTCTTCTAACAATATCCCACGAGATGAATTAACGGAGATTAAAACAACAGATGAAGATACTAGTCATAAGTGATCAAGTAGATCCATATCTATATGATTACTACACACCAAATAAATTAAAAGATATCGATCTGATTATCTCGTGTGGAGATTTACCAGCAAGATACCTTGAGTTTCTTGTGACAGTCGCAAATAAACCACTCTTCTACGTTCATGGCAATCACGATACAGCGTACCTACGCCACGCACCTGAAGGATGTGTCGATATCGATGGTCGAGTTTATGAATATAAGGGATTGCGCATTGCCGGTTTAGGTGGATGTATGAAGTATAATGAATCACCATTCATGTATACCGAGGCCGAGATGCAAAAACGCATCAACAAACTCAAACCAAGTCTTTGGATTTCCAAAGGCGTAGATATCCTAGTAACACACGCACCTGCAGAAGGATATGGTGATATGGATGATTTACCACATAGAGGTTATGCATGTTTCAACGAACTACTAGATAAATATAAACCTGCATACATGGTACATGGACATGTACACCAAGAGTATGGACAATTCCAAAGAGAGCTTATCCACGCAAGTGGTACAAAGATTGTGAATGGTTACCAAAAGGCAATCATTGAAGTAGAACCACCTGCACATACAGAGAAGTCATTCCTCTATCCATACTTCGTAACTAAATTCTAACGATTAAAAAATGGTATCCAGCACCGGATACCATTTCATTTTATATACATTACTGAACAATTACTCCATCACGAAGGACATAGTAATTACCAATCACTTCTTCTTTCTTTTCTTCAGTATCACCAGTACATAACTGCCATCTTCCATTAGATAGAACGTATGTCCTTGACTATCAGGATAAGTAACATCTTCTAGCAGTCGAAAGCCATCTACCACTTCATTTTTCCAAGAAGAATAGTGTGGAAGAATCATCTTCTCTGTTAACCCTAATCCAGGTACAAAACGCTGGTATGCTGAATCAATCACTTCACCTTCAAGCTCTGGTTGTGCATAGACAAGCGTTGCACTATTCATACTACCAGCAGAACTACCGATCCAGATTCCACGAAACTCTTGAAGATGTTTCTTCAAATCAATCTCTTGGAAGAAAGCATTCTGTGTCGGAACATGACCACCCATTGCGATAATCATATCTGCTTTATCAATTAATTCTTTTATGCAGCGTGCACTATTACGATCCAGAATATCAAAACCCGATAAACTTAAACCATGTTTCTCCACCACATCTACAATCTCTTGTGCATAGCGTCTTGTCTTTTCAATCTCATCAGGAGAAGACGCAACAAGTAATGCATGACAGGGAAAATGAAGATGCTTTAACAAGTCTTCGAACCAATGATATTCATTATGAAGTTCCATCTTTGAATAATCAACTAAACTACTACATAAATAATATCTCATACTAATTTAAAAATATTTCATCCTCATCTTCATCTCTATACTGGTCAAAACAATCTCTTTGTAAGATTTCTTCAACCTCTGCTAGCATCTTTTCATAATAGTGACAGCCCTGATCAATTTGGTATTCATAGCCTTCTTGAGCACTTCTCAAAAGAGTATACGCAACTTCATAGTCGCCTTCCTCTTCACCAATTGCCAAGAATCTCTTACCCATCGCAAACAATAAACTTGAATACTCTAATCTAGCAACTTCTGGTAAATCATTTAAAGACTGGAAGGCGGTCATGAGATAGTATTCCGCAATCTCATCATTTTTCTTAACACCCTTACCATGTTCATACATCGTACTAAGTTTATATAAAGCATCCGTATTCTTAAAGCGTGCAGCCATCTTAAAATACGCAAACGCAAGTTTCAAATCCTTTTTACAGCCTCTACCATAGTAGTAACAGTAGCCAAGGTTTGCGAGTGATTGAACATTACCCATCGATGAGGCAATACGATAATATTCGATTGCAGTATCATAATCTCCGGTACGATAGAATTCAGCACCTGTTGAATTAAAATAATCTCCATTAAAATCTTCTAGCGCTACTTTATTCTCATTTTCAAATTCAATATTCATATTCTATTCTCCTTGTCAAATAATCAATAAACATTCTTTACTCAATTATAAACCTAGACGCAAAAATAAAGAAGGCATCTCGTCCATGCAGACCAAGATGTCTTCTACTTGTACATGCAAATATTTACTGAGCGCAAAACAGTTTTCTAATGTTGGTAAACATTCTCCACGTTCCCACTTGTAAACTGCCTGTACGTCTGAAAAACCAAGGTAATCTGCTAGCTCACTGGTCTTCACTTTACGTTCTTTTCGCAAACGACGAATGTTATCACCAGTAGCACTTAAACTAACGATAGGATAATTCATAACTCCATCACCTCCAATATATTCCATAAAGATGGTATATCAATATACCATCCTTTGACATGCATGTAAATACCAATGTGATGTTAAAAGTGAAAACACTGTAATGGGATTTTATTCACCCTACATCATCATTGCAAAAATATTGTTATCCTACAGAGAGAAAAGAGGCTGTGCAAGGTTAGCAATTCCTTACATCTCTTCCCTAGACTTTCATCACGAAGCTCTGGTGGGATTGTTTACCCACACTTTTCACCCAACTCTTCAGCATTTGTTCTGTGATCTTATTTTTCCTGACTCAGAACCTGTCTCTAGGCTACTAAGAGAATCTTCTTCCATATCTTATACACGAATTTCTTCGCTTCACGACAGAGTGGATTATTGGCTATTCTTAGGTTTATATATAACGCCAATATATACCTAACTAAGATTCAGGTGCTTTATTCAAGTAACCCTCTATTCTTCCACCGATATGTATTCTGGACTATATTGCACAATGATGTGTGCCATCTGTTACTTTCAGGAATTGCACCCTTCATCTAGTATTACTACTTCGATGCAGCCAGCTGTAAGAAAGTATCCTTTCTCTTAGCCCCGAGCTTTATTCCAGATACCCCAGCAGGTTGAGCAAACCATCTTCACTGGGATATTACAGTATCTTCACTTTTGACACCATCTTTCTTGGTACAGTTATTATTCTACTTACCACAACCCTCCTAAACAATGAACCTGTAGTTTAATTTTATTACAAGCAAGACACTTGCAAGTTTGAGTTAGTTAGCGTAAACTAATCTTAGATAGGAGATGTAGATTATGAGAAAAACAATATATAAACGCATCTTATTCTTAGAAAAACTATTTAACAAAATAGAAAACAAAAGTAATTAAAAAGATTCTACTAAAGAATTAAATATAGACATAAGAACAAGATGAACAAAGGAAGATACTAGACTAGTGCTAGTCAGGTATCTTCCTTTTGATTTATTCATGTTCAATAATTTCTCTTAGTACAGGCTCTACGCGATCGATTACTTTTGTAACTAACGCATTTCCCATCATAAAATAGCGTCTATTTTCAGGCATTCCTGTATTCGTCCAATCATCAGGGAAACTTTGTAGTCTCTCTGCTTCAATCGGTGTTAATAATCGAAGTTTTCCAGTTTCCTTATCTGGAATAATATGTGTGGAACGATTGACAGAGCCTTCACTTGTTAACATTGTTCTTCCTGGTAAATCTAAACTATCATACTCAGACATTGACCCTTCTGAATAATAATACTCTGTGCCATCTGGGCGTGTACGTAAAATTTTCTTTCCGCCACGTAAGTATTCAAACTTTTTCAGTTTTTCACCTGTAAGAATATACTTTCCCAATCCTTTACGTTTTTCTCGAATTTCACCAATCGTAATTGGTTCCTCGTATACAGGAGTAACTTTTCTTGTCCATACTTTACCATTAATCATTATTCCAGAATTTTCAAATTCTGCTTTAAAGTGCTTAGTAATATCTACAGTATCTTCATACTGTAATAAATCTATACATCTATATTTAGAATCTTCTTGTTCAATTGGGAACGCCCTAGCAAATACACCTTCTTGGGCAATTAAATATTTAGGGCCGATATAATCTATGTTTTCATTATATTTCGCAGTCTTTTTCCAACCAAAAATAAAAATACGTCTTCTTCTTTGAGCTGCACCATAATCAGCCGCATTAATGATACGCCATTCTACGTTATACCCTAAATCAGATAATGTTCTTAACATAATGCCAAAATCTCTTCCTCTTTGTTTTGAGGGAGATTTTAAT
>CALBKL010000385.1 GCA_937895985.1 uncultured Solobacterium sp. | reverse complement strand
CTGATGAAATCATTGGTAAGCAGGACTATCGTCGTACGATGGTATTACAACAGAGTGCTAGTTGTTATTGCGCTTATTTATATGTATCTAGTGCAACAGATGAAAGTAGTACAGACCTTGTCTTCTCTGGTCATAGTATGATTGCCTGCAATGGACGTTTGTTAAAAGATTCCATCTTTCCAGAAGATACAAAGGTTGAAACTGTTGTAATCGATTTAGAGTCTATTGAAAAGAATCGTCGTCATCAGACAACATTTGATTTAGAAGAAAATCATGATGATTACGTATATGTCGATGTTTCTATCAAACCAATTCGGAATCAAGATGAAATTACAGTAGATGAAATAGTTGATGCATTACGCAAGGAAGACTATGTTGTGAATCGTAATCCATTTGTGCCAGTTGATGATGAAGAACGTGGTCGTCGTTGTATGAAGATTTTAGAGATTCAAGCAAATGGTTTAGCAACACGTGTTCGTTCCACAGGAATTAAGAATCTTGTAATTGGTATCTCAGGTGGTTTGGATAGTACACTTGCATTACTTGTATGTCATCAAGCAAGAAAACTAGTACCTGATATTCATATTATTGGCTATACCTTACCAAACCATGGGAATACTACTTCATACACATATAACAATGCCTTAGATTTAATGCGTGCATTAGATGTAGAGATGCATGAAGTTGCGATTGAAGAGGGTGTGCAAGCACACCTGAAACAGATTGGCCATCCGGGTAGTTATCAAGGTGAAGGTGATACAACCTATGAGAATGCACAAGCTCGTATGCGTACCTACATCCTGATGGATGCCGCAAACATGGCAAATGGACTCGTAGTTGGAACAGGAGATCTTTCTGAACTAGCACTAGGATGGTGTACATATAATGGTGATCACATGTCTATGTATGCGGTAAACGCATCTGTTCCAAAGACACTTGTACAATACATCTGTAAAGCATATGCATATATCTGCAATCAAGAAGACCTCAAAGAAGTACTCTTAAAGATTTGCGATACACCAATCTCCCCAGAACTAACACCACATGATGAAAATGGTAAGATTGCACAGAAGACTGAAGATAAGATTGGTAAATACGATTTAAATGACTTCTTCTTATACTATGTATTACGCTATGGCTATTCACCAGAAAAGATTATGGTTTTAGCATTAACAGCATACCCAGAGTTAGAGAAAGAAAAAGTACGTGAGGCAATGTTACGATTCTTCAAGCGTTTCTTCAGCCAGCAATTCAAGCGTAGTTGCTTACCAGATGGTCCAAAAGTTGGGTCGGTTACACTTTCTCCAAGAGGAGATTGGCGTATGCCATCGGATGCTAGTGCTGAGCTTTGGTTAGAACAAGTTAAGAAAGCCTAAGTTACTTCCAAATGGGAGTAACTTTTTTTCATACGAGAATATACAAGAAAGACGAAAGCATATTTCCACAATTTTGCAGCAGGATTTCCTATAATGGAATTACCAAGAAGAAGATTACAAGAAGGGAGGAATTCAATCTTCTTACACTCTGTTTATAAAATCATTGGAGGAATAATAAAATGAAAAAATGTATTTCAAGGCTATTTAGCGCATCAATAGCTATTTTAGTAGCCTCATCCAGTATCATTTCAGCGTATGCATGTACCGGTGTCATTATCGGTGGCGATTTAACAGAAGATGGTAGTACAATTTTTGGACGTACAGAAGACTTAGAAGTCAATCATAATAAGGTGTATAGAGTACATCCAGCAGGCGAGCATAAAGCTGGTGAAACTATCAAGGACGTTTCTGTAGATCCAGATAAGGGGTATTCCTTTACATTTGCACATGATTCTTATCGCTATACGTCCGTCAGCGATACAACACCAGAATATGGTAATTTTGACGAAACAGGATTTAATGAAAAGGGCTTAATTGCGGATATGACAGTTTCCGCAAGTGCGAATGATGATGTATTAGGTGTAGATCCTTACCTGGATGGCACAGATACAACAAAGCCAATCGGTATTACAGAGGCTATCATCACAACAGCAGTATTAGGCAGTTGTGACAATGCAAGACAAGCAGTTGAATTTATCGCACAAGAAGTCGCAACAAAGGGCGCAGGAGAAGGCAATGGTCTAGTCGTAGCAGATCATAATGAACTTTGGTACATGGAAATTTATACCGGACACCAGTTTGTGGCGATGCGTTATCCACGTGATAAGTATTCCGTATTCCCTAACTCATTCTGGTTGAATGAGTGCAGATTAACCGTAGGAGAAGAAAAGGAAAACTATAACATTTCAGAAGATGGAAATTATATCTATTCCAAGGATATCTTTAAAGTCGCAACAGATGCTAAGACATTCAAGGGAGATGAATTAACTCGTACCATCGATTTATATTCTTCTTATGCATTACCTGAATTATCTGAAAGTACTGAATCACGTGTATGTTCTGGTATCAAACAATTTAATCCGGATGCGAAGTTTGAAGGTGATGTATATCCATTCTTACAGACAACTTCAAAGAAGATTACATTAGCTGATGCTATGGCATTTACACGTAACCGTTTGGAAACTATTAACGAAGTGGCAGATGATCTAGGTCGTGGAAACCTATATCCAATTGGTAACCGTAACACAATGGAAGCACATATCTATCATCTTCCTGCAAACGCAACCGAAGAATATCCAGGGACAATGTGGTTAGCATTAGGTTCTCCATTAACTTCACCATTTGTGGCATACTATCCAAATCAGAATTCTGGTATTGCACAGGCACAGAATGAAAACAATGAATTTAATGAAGATTCTGTATATTGGTTAGCAATGGATACTTTATTCATGATTGAATACAATCGTGATGAATTCCAACCAATCGCTACTAAGAAGATTGAAGCACTGGAAAGTGAAGAAATTAAAAACGCTGTAACAACAATGTTAACAGCGGATGAAGCAACTACAAGAAACCATGAAGATGCAACAAAGGCATTTGAGACAATGAAGGAAATCCATGCGGAAATCCTCGAGAAGTTTAAAAAGTATATCAAAGAAAACGACTATACCATTAAGTTCTTTGGTAAGCGTGCACGAGCAGTCTTTACAGGATCAGAAGTTCTAGTGCCTAAAGATAGTGCAGAAATTGGAATGAAGTTAAGTGTAGCTCCTAGCGAAGATATGATGTCTGGTGAACTCAATATTGTAGATCACTATGGAAATCCAGTTGAGGAAGTAAAACAAGACTTAACATATTCTATTCCTACAACAGCATTCAATGGCAAGCCTACATTTACAGATGGTACAAATGAAATCACTGCTGAAGTAAAAGATGATAAGTATGTCTTTACAACAAAGGCAACTCACGTTACATATACAGTATCTGATAGTACAGAAGCAACTACTGAAACAGAAACAACAAAACCTGCAACAACACCACAATCAGTGTTATTACTTGTTGGAGCAGTTATCGTAGTAGCATTTGGTGCACAACTTGTCAGAAAGAAATTACGTTAATCACAAAAAAGTCAGATGAATGGTCTGACTTTTTTCTTTGGTTATTTGAATGGCTATTCATAGAAGAAATAGTTTTCATTCGTATTTGCGTATAATGCGCTATAGTCTAAAATGTAATATTTCTTTTTCACTTTTTTAATGAGTTTTTCTTGGAGTAAACGATTCATAACACGAATCACTTGGCGATAGCTAATGGATAGTGTACGTGCACATTCTTGTAAATCAAGGGTAAACATCGAATTTTGTGAGTTTTGTATGATAAGTGCACACATTTTTGTGTATGCTGTCTCTGTTCTATCAACGATTACATCGTCATCTCTTTTGGTTAAGCGGTAAGCCATCGTCTTACTGATATAACGTAAAAATGTATTATCATCCAAAAGACGATTCCGATATGTATCAAGTGAAATGCAAAAACATAGACATTCTGACGAGGCAACAACACTGGTCATTGGTTTCATTTTCCAAAGGGAGGAAACTTCACCTAGAACCGTAAATTCCTTAGAGCCACCAAGATAGACTATTTTCCCACTATCACTCGTTACCAAAAACTTTACTTCACCATCCAATAAAAAATAGATAAAGTCGGATATGATATCAGATTCAATGATTGTTTCTCCCTTGTGGAAACGACATAATCTTATAATATCTTTGACAGGAAAACCGAAATATTGAGAGAACTTAGTTTTTTTAAAATATTCTGTAAATAAGTATCTGTTATCTATCCATTCCATGAACTTATTGTATATGACATATGTCACTTTCTGCAAAGACAATTTTTAATATTCGTTTAGAATGTTTGTATAAGGAGCTCCGAATAAGGAGATAGAAAGAATATGAAAAAAATATTTGTATCTGCAGTACTTTCTCTTTGCATGGCATTACTTGGTGGATGTGGCGCAACAGGGACAAAAGAAACTTCTTCTACAAGTGAAGATAAACCACTTGTTGTACAGTTTGTTCCAACAAATAACGATGGTTCAATGGAAGCGAAGACAAAACCATTTGCGGAGTATCTAGAGGAAAAGCTTGGACGTAAAGTTGAAGTAACACTCGCTACTGACTATTCAACAATTGTTGAAGCAATGGCATCTGGTAAAGTTGATTTAGGTATTATGCCACCAGCTGCCTATGTACAGGCAAAGAATCAAGGTGCCGCAAAAGCTCTCTTATCTTCCAAATTGGTGGATTACGATCAAGAAACAGAAATGCCAATTGAAGGTTCATCAACAAACTCATTTAAAGGAGAAGTAATTGTTAGAGCTGATTCAAATATTCACTCCCTAGAAGATTTAAAGGGAAAGAAGATTGCTACACTAAGTCCTAACTCAGCTTCAGGTTATATTTATCCTGTAGCAGAAATGAAGGATGCTGGTATTAATCCAACGACTGATTGCACAATCGTAACAGTCAATGATATTCCTTCCGAAATTACAGCTGTTTTAAATGGACAAGTTGATGCAGCATTTGTATTTGAGGGTGCACGCTTTGTTTTCCAAAAGAAGTTTGAAGGAACAAATGATCTATTTAAAGATTTGAAAGTTCTATATTTGACAAAGGGTGATATTCCAAATGATGCGATTGCGGTATTGCCAACAATGGATGAAAAATTACAACAAAAGATTAAGGAAGTATTCCTAAATATGAATCAGGATGAGGCTGCAAAAGATGCAATGTCATTATGGAATCATACTGGCTATGTAGAAGCAGATGAAAAGGCATATGACACAATGTCTAACTATATCGAAAAGGCAGCACAATAAGAAATGATTGAATTAAGAAATGTTTCAAAGACATACAAAAATGGGGTACATGCACTAGACCATGTAAATCTAACAATTCAGGATGCTGAGTTTGTTGCGATTATTGGTCTTTCTGGTGCAGGTAAATCAACATTACTACGCTCGATTAATCGTCTCAACGAAATAACAGATGGTGAAATCTTGATAGATGGCAAATCAATCACGAAAGCCAATAAGAAAGAATTGAAAAAGATACGAACACAAATTGGGTTGATATCTCAATCATTTAATTTGGTGAAACGCAATACAGTACAGAAGAACGTATTATCAGGAAAACTTGGAACCTATAGTACGCTTAAAAGTACACTAGGACTATTCTCTAACAAAGATTATCAGTTATGTAATGAAGTTTTAGCTAAGGTAGGATTAGAGAATAAACTGCATAGTCGTTGTGATGAATTATCAGGTGGACAACAACAAAGAGTATCTATCGCTAGAACACTCTTCCAAGAAGCAACGATCATCTTAGCGGATGAACCTGTCGCTTCCTTGGATCCTGTAACATCTAAAAAGATTCTATCTGATTTAAAGAATATTAATGAACAACTTGGTATCACAGTTATCGTAAATATTCACTCAGTCGAACTTGCAAAGGCATTTGCGACAAAGATTATTGCGTTGCAAGATGGCAAGCTAGTATTTGAAGGTACTCCAAGAGAACTTACGGATGAAAAATTAGATTATATCTACAAAGGTATCTCTAATCTTGAAGAGGAAGTTCAAGATGAAGCTTAAAGATACAGTTCATTATCAATGGTATAAACATGTAGGAACATTTGCGGTATTGGTAATATGCTTATATGCATGCATACGTATTACAAATGCAAATCTTTCTGAAGTACTTTCAAATACAAAACAAATGCAACTGTTCCTACAGAAACTACTTCATCCGGATTGGTCGTATCTTCCATCACTAATAACACCAATTATTAAGACAATCCAAATGTCAGTACTAAGTACTTTACTGGGTGTACTTTTAGCGATTCCATTCTCGTTTCTTGCGACAACACTCATTACTAAAAATGCTGTACTAACAGGTTGTATTCGTTTTGTAATGAATATTATTCGTACAATTCCAAATACACTATTAGCAGCTATCTTAGTATCGATTGTTGGTATTGGTGAAGTTACAGGTGTGATTACCTTAACCATCTTTACATTTGGCCTAGTATCGCAACTACTGTATGAAACGATTGAAACGATTGATACACTACCTGTTGAATCCGCTGAGTCTGTTGGAGCCAATAAGTTTAAGGTTGCAGTATGGGCTGTTTGGCCACAAATATTACCGGCTGTGATCAGTTATACTTTTTACGCGTTAGAAATTAATATACGATCTTCGACAGTACTAGGGTATGTTGGAGCAGGTGGAATTGGTATTATTTTAAATACTTCTCTTGCACTATTTAAGTATGATCGTGTATCAATCATTATCCTAATGATTTTGATACTAGTTATACTAGTAGATACAATCAGTGAATACGCAAGGAGGAAGTGTGTATGATGATGACTCTTCGAAAGTATTCAACGATATGGATTCTACTAGGAATTCTAGTATTGATTTTCTTATCAGGCTATGGCCTAGATTATTCAGCACTGAATAACTTTTCACCATCCATGGTGATAGACACAGTCAAAGGACTATTAAAACCTGATTGGTCATATTTCTTTGATGGTAGTGGGGAAGATGTATTCTCGCTGATGATTCTGACAATTGCGATAGCTTTCGTAGGAACACTCATCGGTACTTTCTTTGCATTCCCACTTATGTTACTGGCGAGTCATAATCTTTGGTCAAGAAATACGATAATACCAAAGATTACTAAAATCATCTTGGATATATTACGTAGTTTCCCGGAATTAATATATGCAATTATCTTTGTAAAGATGGTAGGCCCTGGTCCTTTTGCAGGAGTTTTAGCGATTGGTGTTCATCAAATTGGTATGTTAGGAAAACTATTTACTGAGGAGATGGAGAAAATGAATGAAGATGCCATTGAAGCAATGCATTCAGTAGGCGCAAATTCAATCCAAACCTTCTTCTATGCACGACTTCCACAAGTCATGCCAGCATATACATCTTTGATTTTAAATCATTTTGAAATCGGTGTAAGATCTGCCGCAACCCTTGGTCTTGTAGGTGCAGGTGGTATTGGTGCACCATTAATCTTTGCAATCCAAGCAAGAAACTGGGATAAAGTAAGCATTATCTTATTAGTAGTAGTTGTAACTGTATTTGTATTAGATATCGCAAATGGATGGCTTAGAAAGAAGCTGAAGTAATGAGAATCTTGCAATTAAGTGATATACATTATCGTACATACTACACAAATGATAATGCATATGAAAGATTACTTGCTAAACTAGAGAGTCCATTGAAACACCTAGAACTCTGCTTGCAAGATGCCTTACAACATGGGGAATACGATTGTCTTTGTTTGACAGGTGATATTTGTGATAATGGAAGTGTTGATGATTATCAAACAGTAGAAAGTATTGTAAAAAAATACTTTCCAGAGATTCCAATCATAGCGATACCTGGAAATCACGATAATGAAAATTACCAACAAGTATTTGGGACAAAAAGTCATACGACGTATCAATTACAGAATTATACGATTCTTGCATTAAATAATTCTGAGTATGGAAATGCAAATGGGAAATTCACAGATGAGGATTTTTCTTGGCTAGATGAAAATCTAAAGACACCAGAAAAGAAAATTATTTTGATGCATCACCCTGTCAGAAAATATCCAGGCATTCCATGTTTACCACAAGCTGAAAAGTTTATCCAACATATACAAAACACGAATACTATACTGGTCATGCAAGGTCATGTACATTGGAGCGAGGACTATATAATCTATGATACATACTATAGTGTGGGTCCAAGTACATCTTTTCAAGGAGAAAATAATACTGAAAATGATAGTGTTTCATTCTATGATGTGGCAGGGTATAAAATATATGATTTGATTGATAATCATGTTTCAACAAAATCGTATACAGTAAAAAAGTCAACTAAAGTATGTAGTTGGAAATTTACAGAAAATAAGATTCAAGAAATCGATGTCGATATTAACACGGATGTAGAATCCTGTTGATGGTGACATCTTTTTTCTTAGACATCGAAAAGAGATGGTATAATCAATCCATGAAAACTTTAATTTGGGACTTTAACGGTACAATTTTAGATGATTTACAATTGTGCCTATCGATTGAAAATGAAATGCTGAAGAAAAGGGGGATGGAGAAGTATCCTGTCACTAAGCAGGACTACCTCAATACATTCTCGTTTCCAGTCATTAACTATTATTACCATATTGGATATACCTTTGATACCGAAAGCTATGAAGAAGTATCTCTTGAATTCAATCAAGAATATGACCGTCGTTTTGATGAGTGTTCTTTGATGGATGATTTTATTACTACGATAGAAAAGGCAATCCAACTTGGATATCGCAATGTCATTCTCTCCGCTTCTCGTCACGATAAACTTGTAGAGCAGTGCAAGTTACTAGGAATTGACCAATATTTTGATGAAATACTGGGTATTGATAATATGCTTGCGGCCTCAAAAGTTGAGATGGCAAAGATTTGGATGGAAAAAAGTGATGTAGAACCGTCTGAATGTAAGTATATTGGTGATACTGTTCATGATAAAGAAGTTGCAGAAGCACTTGGTATCCATGATTGTGTGCTAATCGCAAATGGTCATCAATCCTACGAAGTTCTACGCAAAGTAACAGATAACGTTGTATATACATTAAAAGAGGTAACATTATGAAGTATTGCCCAGTGAGTAAGAAGTGTGGTGGATGTGCATACATCGATGTCCCATATGAAGAACAATTAAAAATGAAACGCGAAGAGATGCGTAAGATATTCCATACCAAAGCGGTAGAACCGGTTCTTGGTATGAAAGAACCGTATCACTATCGTCATAAAATCTATGCAAGTTTTGCTAGAGATAAAAAGACAAATAGAATCTATGCAGGCATGTATGAAGAAAATAGTCATCGTAAAGTGCCTAGTGAGATGTGCTTGATTCAACATACACTCGCAAATGAGATTCTAACTACAATCTGTAAGTTAGCAGAATCTATGCGTATCGAAACTTATGATGAAGATAGTGGTAGGGGTGCGTTACGTCATGCGTATATTCGTATCTCGAAAGCAACCAATGATGTTTTACTTGATGTTGTGATTGGCTCAAAGGGATTACCAAGTTCAAAGAACTTCGTAAACGCACTTGTTAAGAAAATTCCACAGATTAAAACGATTATTCTGAATTTTAATCGTGCACGTACATCCATGATTCTTGGAAAAGATGAAAGAGTATTATATGGCCCAGGATATATCACTGACCGTATTGGTGGATTAGAGTTCCGCATCTCTTCAAAGTCATTCTATCAAGTTAATCCTGAACAAACAGAAGTGCTCTATCGTACAGCACTGTCACTTGCGAAGATTAAAGATACTGATGTTGTATTAGATGCATGTTGTGGTATTGGAACAATCTCTTTACTGGCAGCTCAATCTGCAAAGCACGTGATTGGTGTTGAAATTAATCCACAAGCAATCCGAGATGCAAAAAACAATGCGAAGCACAACAAATTGCTAAATACAGAATTCTATGCGGCTGATGCAGCAGAGTTTATTCAACGTATGAACACAAAACCAGATGTCGTAATTCTAGATCCACCAAGATCTGGAATGACACTACCATTCATGCATAAACTAGCACAGCTTTCTCCAGATAGAGTGGTATATATCTCTTGTAATCCATACACACAAGTTACAGATATCGAACCTCTTAAGAAAGCTGGTTATCAGATTAAGAAAATAGTGCCTGTGGATTTATTTGGCTTTACACCACATGTAGAGAATATCGTTTTACTGACAAAAGAAGAGAAAGAAAAAGTATATAGAAGAAAATGAATAAATTAGTTACAACAGATACAGTCGATACACAATACAAAAATCCAGATAAACTAAATATCCGTATTCGATTACATCAACTTTATTCTGTAAATAAAGAAGGTTTTAATCATTGGATTGTAAAACACTACGACATTAAGAAGGAATCTTCAATTTTAGAACTTGGATGTGGCACAGGTATTACTTGGAAAGAACACACATATTTACTTCAGGAATGTAAAGAGGTTTATTTTACAGATTTATTTGAAGGAATGATTAAAGAAGCTAAAACTAATATTGGAGAATATTCAAATATTCATTATGAGGTTGTGAATGCGGAAGAGTTACCGTATGAAGATGAAAGATTTGATATCGTTATTGCTAATATGATGCTATATCATATTCCAAATCTGGATAAGGCTTTATCAGAGATTAGAAGAGTATTAAAAAAGAATGGAATATTCTACTGTGCTACGTATGGTGAAAATGGTGTGGAATCATTTATCAACAAGATGTTAAACGTCCAAACAGAACGTCAACATACATTTACCTTACAAAATGGCAAAGACATACTTGAGTATTGGTTTTCTAGTGTAGAGAAATTGGAGTATGTAGATAAGTTACTCATTAGCAATCGTTCTGATTTGGTGGAATATATCCAATCATTTAAGGAGATGAATGATTGGCAAAATTATTCAAAAGAAGAGTTGTATAGTTTAATTTCCAGCTATGACCAACAAGGAGTTATAGAAATCCCAAAAGAGTATGGAATGTTTGTGTCTAGAAAGTAAGGAGATAGAGTAAATATGTTCTATCATGCATCGCAGATTGAAGACATAACAACTTTAGAACCACGCGTTTCTAACCACGAGATTCCTTTAGTATACTTTTCTACGAAGAGAGAAAATGTACTTGTTTATTTAAGCAATGCAATAGAACAGTATTGTAAAGATAGTGACTTTATCTATGATGGTAAATGGCAAAAATGGGGGCCTTACGGGTTTAATGAAGATGGTCGTCTAAGATTAGAAGAATATTACCCGAATGCATTAATTAATACGTATAAAGGTGTTTCTGGATATATCTATTCTGCAAAAGATGTAAAAGACTCTGGATATAAACTTGGTATTCCAGATGCAATAGCAAGTTGTGAAGAAGTGGATGTAATAAATGTAGAATATATACCAGATGCATATGAGGCAATCTTACAAGCAGAAAAAGATGGATTAATTACAGTTCTTCGCTATGAGAATCTATCAGAAAAACGTAAGAAGAGAATTATAGAAATTATCAAAGAGGAATATAAAAAATCAATCAATCATTCCGATTACAGACACTTCCTTATAGGAAACTTTCCAGATATTTTAAAGAACGAGTAGTATGAATGCTGATTGAATTTACTTTGCTTTGGGTATTATATTATCATCTGAGTAATAATATAGTTGACTTATACAATTTAATATAAGGAGAAAGATGAAGAAGTTTTATTTTATTTCAGGCTTAGGTAGTACAAAAGAATCAATTCAAGACTTTGAAAAAGAGATGAATCAGTTCGGTTATGAAGTACAGTTTATTGATATACCAGGACAGTATTCAAACCGAGATGTGAAGATTCAAAGCGAACAACATTTGATAGAGTGGTTATCAAGTGAGATACCTGTTGGATCGAATGTGATTGCTTTTTCGATGGGTGCTGATATAGCAATTCGTTATCACTCTTACTTGCAAGCAAGAAATCTTATCATTTTAGATGGAGGTATCATTGATTATGATTTGATGAATATAACGCTAGAAGAAGATATTGCGATGACAACAGCGTATATTAAAGAAAATCAGTTAGATATGAATGCTGAAACAATATCAAATCTAACAAGCATACTTCGCGAACATTATATTGATATCTTCCATGCTGGTTTGAATACGGAAACATTATTACTGTTATCAGATCATCCTGACTTTGTGTATAAATATAAGAAGGATAAAATTGAAGCTAACCACGACAGTATGAATCATATCAAAATTCAATTTATAAAAGATACAAGCCATGAAATCTACGTTGAAAAATCAAAAGAAGTAGTCAAAGATATCATGGATTGGCTAGAAAGAATGATGCCTTTATTCTAGTGAAGATAGAATAAAGGTTTTTTGAGTTTGAGCATATTAACAAAGAATTTAAATCAGATGATCTATAATCGTAAGCAGAGAGGTATCT